>CAZTFJ010000165.1:0-6738 GCA_964612255.1 uncultured Rikenellaceae bacterium
ACCTTTGCCTTGCGTTGGTCGAGCCAAAGAATGGCAGGCCTAAGAGGGTTTCCTTCTTTATCCAGGTTAACAACAGTACCCCTCTGCGTGGTTATGGATAAACCTTTAATGCTCTCGATGGGCACATTAATGCCATTCATCAATTTGTTTGTTGTATGGCAAAGCATTTTCCACAAATACTCGGGGTCTTGCTCCGCAAAACCTGGCTCGGTGGAGAAGTATGGCTCAATCTCTATTTTTTCAATTTTTAAGATATTTCCCTTTAAATCGATTAGAACAGCCCTAACAGATTGTGTGCCAGCATCGATTACAATAACGTTTTTATCCATCGTAACATTATTATTATTGCCTAATTTGGTAAGGGGTAACTTAAGGTTTAAGGCCTAGTGTGTGCCCAGGATTCATTATTCCGTTTGGATCTAAGTGATTTTTTATAGCTTGCATAAGGTCCATGTTTTCAGCACCCAGCTGTTTTCTCATCCATGGGGCAAGCGTGCGCCCAACGCCATGGTGGTGCGAGAGTGATCCTCCAGCATTGTTAATGGTATCAATTAAACCTTTATGATAATCTAAATATTCTTTCACATCGTCTTCTCTTTTCATTGGGCTAAGGAAAGTGAAGTATAGATTTGCCCCATTCTCGTATACGTGCGAAATATGCACCATAACTACCGTTTTTGGCCTGCTTTTTAGGTAGCTCCTCACTGCGCTCCAAACGTGGATTAGGTTGTCCCACATTACTGCGGTTTCTAATGTGTCGGTCATAATGCCCAAATCCATTAGTGGATCGCGAAGGTAGGCGCTTGAGTAGCGTTGTTCGAGCCATTTTTTTGTGGGGCTAGCACCAATGGAAAAACCTCCGTGCCTTTTTGCAATTTTTTTGAGTGAGCCAACAACCTGCTTGGTGTAAGGTTTTGCCCCCTCAACAGCAACAAACATTAGGCACCGTTTGCCCGATTTGTAGCCTAGTGTATTTAAAACCTTGTCGGCCATTGTACCATCAAAACCTTTGGTTTTAAATGCCACCTCAGTTTCCTCGGGATCTGAAATGCGAAACAAGTGTGGAAGTCCAATACCACTTTGCATTGCAAGGCGCATTGCTTCTACAGCATTTTCAAAATTTTTAAAGATAAAAGATGCGTGTTTTGTGTTTTGGGGTAAGTATTTGCGAATTTTCATGGTAATTTCCACAATAATGCCCAATGTGCCTTCCGATCCTGCAAAAAGTTGGTGCAAGTCCCATCCTTGAGCGCTGGCCGGATAGCATTTGGTTTCAATCACCCCAGCAGGAGTAACCACCTTAACCGCTAGTACCATATGTTCAATTTTTCCATAGCCGGTTGATGCTTGCCCTGCACCCTTTGCGGCTAGCCATCCACCAACGGTTGAGTACTCGAACGATTGTGGAAAATGGCCACAAGAGAAACCCCGTTTGTTTAAATACTCTTCGTATGCGGGGCCAAACATTCCGGCTTGTACAGTAGCGGTTGAGTTTACTTCGTTAACCTCTAACACCTGATTTAAATGTTTAGTCATATCGAGGCTAATGCCAGCCTTTGGCGTTTCTACACCTCGGGTAACCGAAGAGCTACCCCCAAATGGGGTAATGGCAATATTATTATTGTTGCAAAGGGCAACAATTTTAATTATCTCGTTGGTGTTTCTTGGATAAATAACGGCATCGGGAGGAGTGGGTACGTTGCCGTGCCTTAGGTGTAATAAATCGGTGTAGCACTTGCCATAGGCATGCGAAGCCCGACTATAGTTATCTGTTGTAATGTTATCGTCACCAACAATTGCTGCAAGTTGATTTAAGGTTGAACTGTCGAGTTGGCAATCTTTTTCTAGTGTAACCTCTGTATTTCCCAGCTCGTATTTTTGCTCTAAATCTTTATTTGTAAGGTTAAACTTCTCTTTAATAAGTTCTAGAGTTGGTTCATCAACAACTTGTTCTCTCTTATCGCCCCATTTAAGGATTTCTCTGTATGTTGTATTCATCGCTTTGTATCGTTTATATGTTTAGGAATAATCTATTTTGGTAATACAAAAAATTGCATAGCGCTATCAATTTCCTGCTTGGTGCGTTGGCTATCCCAACCAAGCTTTGTTGACGCCAAATCTACCACTTTATTAAAAATCTCATCGCCAGGATAGCCCGTTGTTCCAATTCCAGTTCGCCGGAAAAAAATATCGGTGAGTTTAAGAGCCATTTCATGGTCAATGGCATATTCTACTTCAGCTAGTAGCTCTCCGTCATGGCTTACTTTTTCTGCTAGTTTTGGGTTCTGTTGTGCTAGGTTGAATATGCTTGCTGCTTCCTGCCCATAGTTCTTCCCCATATATTCTATGGTTTCTCTACCAAATTCTGCAAACTCAAGCAGCAAGTGTCCTAGGAACATATCCATATCTTTTATTTCACTTCCGGCAAGGTAATTTTTGTGCGTTACCGTTTTGGAAACTTTAATGCCAAGTTTCCTTGCAATTATTTTATTTGCTTGGCAAGCCAATTTGCGGCTGGTTGTGTATTTACCTCCCTCAATGGTTATAAACCCGTTTATACCTTGCTTGGCATTATCGTAAATTTCGTACTTGCGCGACGATTCGTACGAACCTTCGGTTTGGTCATCAACAAGCGGCCTAAGTCCGCCGTATGCAAAAAGCACATCCTCGTATTTTATCTTTTCGCAACCGTAGTTTTCGTTCAAATCATCAATAAGCCCCTGTATGCTTGCTTTGGAAACACGATAATCATCGGGATTGCCATTGTACTCCTTATCGGTTGTTCCAATAAGCGAGTAGTTTCGCCAGGGCATGAGCATTATATGGCGGCCATCCTTTGTCATTACGGTTACTGCGTGCTTATTACAAAGTTTTTTTGTGATGATATGAATGCCTTCCGATCGTCTTATTTGGTGCTGTTTTTCCGAATTGGCAATGGCTTTGTTTAGCACAATATCGGCCCATGGCCCAGCGCAATTTACTGTTACGCTTGCATAAATGTCATGTTCCTTGTTGGTTAGCTCATCAATAACTTTAACCCCTTTTATATTCCCATTTTCTTCAATAAAGGATGATACTCTAGCGTAATTAGCAGCAGTGGCACCCTTTGCTATAGCCGATTTGAGTACTGCAAGCGTGAGCCTTTCTGGGTTAATGTTCTGGCAGTCGTAGTAAATGCTCGAGCCCGTAAGTCCTTTAATCTTTAGGCATTGCTCTAGCTGTAAGGTTTTTTTCTTGCTGATGGTTTTGTGTAAGGGTAATTTTTTCGATTTATCCCATGTCCAACCCTTGTCGTACGATAAAATATCGTAAAGAAACATTCCCATAAATAGAATAAATTTATTGCTTTTCAGGTTGTTGTATGTTGGAACCATAAAGGGCAGGGGGTAAACAAAGTTGGGGGCAATGTTCTCCCAAATTTTTCGCTCAGTTAGCGATTCCCGAACTAGTCCAAACTCAAGATTTTTAAGATATCGTAGGCCCCCGTGAATAAGTTTCGATGTGGCAGCCGATGTGGCTTGCCCGAAGTCACCTTTTTCAAAAAGTGCAACCGATAACCCTTGCGATGCCGCCTCATAGGCAACCGATACGCCAGTAATACCTCCACCTATAACTATAAGGTCGTACTTATTATGTGTGGGAGTTTCGAAAAATCGTTTCATAGCAATTATGTTTGTTGTGTGCTTTACAAATATCTGTAAACCATTACGTATAGCTGTTTAACAAATGTTAAAAAAATCACATGGTTTGAAGATAGATAAAGTTATCCATCATTTTCTATAATACGAAGTAAATTATACAATTATTCTCCCGCAATATCAGCTAGTTGTTGAAAAAATGTTTGCGGTTTAGGTGTAGGGAATGAAAAATGTTTATATCTTTGCAGCTTGAAAAGAACTACTGTAATACCCACTAATTTACTCATTAGCTATGAATTATTTAACATCAGAACAGAAGCAGGAGATTTTTAAGCAGTACGGAAAGTCTAATACCGATACTGGCTCACCAGAGGGTCAGATCGCGATATTTTCCCACCGTATCAGCCATTTAACAGAGCACCTGAAGAAGAATCGTAAAGATTATGCAACTCAGCGCTCATTGTTAAAGCTGGTGGGTAAGCGCAGAAGACTTTTAGATTATCTTAAGGATCGCGACATTGAAAGATACCGTGCAATCATTAAAGCTTTAAATCTAAGAAAGTAAAACAGCAAGAAGGCAATTGTTTCAATTGCCTTTTTTTGAAATTACTGTAATCTTTTGTAGGGGGAAATCAGAGGGATTGCACTTTCCCTCTGATTTTTGTTTTATACACAGATTTTTTTTAATTATTTATCAATATATTGATACTGTATGTTTAAAGTAGTAGAGAAAACGATCGATTTAGGTGATGGAAGGTCCATCACAATTGAAACCGGAAAATTGGCGCGTCAAGCCGACGGATCTGTTGTGATCCGGATGGGTCGCACCATGATGCTTGCCACCGTGGTAAGCGCTAAGGATGCTAGAGAGGATGTTGATTTTATGCCTCTTAGCGTTGATTATAAAGAGAAATTTGCAGCTGGCGGCCGTTTCCCTGGGGGGTTCCTTAAAAGGGAGGCTCGACCATCCGATTACGAAGTGCTTGTTGCTCGCCTTGTAGATAGAGCCCTTCGCCCATTATTCCCCGACGATTATCATGCTGAAACTTTTGTAACAATCAATCTTGTTTCAGCCGATAAGGATACCCCTCCCGATGCTCTAGCAGGCCTAGCCGCTTCTGCAGCATTGGCCATTTCCGACATCCCTTTTAACGGCCCAATTTCGGAGGTGCGTGTGGTACGTGTTGATGGTAAATTTATGATTAACCCAACATTTACCCAAATTGAAGAGGCCGATATTGATATGATGGTAGGAGCAACCTACGATAACATATTGATGGTTGAGGGTGAGATGAATGAGGTATCGGAAGACGATATGCTTGAGGCAATTAAATTTGCTCATGAAGAGATTAAAAAGCACTGCGTAGCCCAAATGGAGCTGGCGAAGGAGCTGGGTGTGGTAAAGCGTGAGTACTGCCATGAAAATAACGACGAAGAACTACGCACACAGGTAAAAGAGTTTTGCTACGATAAGGTATACAAGGTGGCTAAATCGATGTTGCCAAAGCATGAGCGTAGCGATGCGTTTGCCGCCATCAAGGAGGAGTTTTTGCAAACCCTACCCGAGGAGGAGCGTGAGGCTAAGGCGTCGTTGGTTGGTCGTTACTACCACGATGTGGAAAAATTCGCTATGCGAAATATGATTCTTGACGAGGCGGTTAGGCTCGATGGTCGTAAAACCGATCAGATTCGTCCCATTGAGTGCGAGGTCGATTTCTTACCATCAGCACACGGTTCTGCCCTTTTTACTAGGGGAGAAACACAGTCGCTTACAACTGTTACCTTGGGTACAAAGCTCGACGAAAAAGTAATTGATGAGGCGCTTCAGCGTGGAACCGAGAAATTTGTACTTCATTATAATTTCCCCCCATTCTCAACAGGCGACGCCAGGCCATACCGTGGAGTTAGCCGGAGGGAGATAGGTCACGGAAACCTTGCTCACCGCGCCCTTAAAAAGATGGTTCCCGAAGGTGAAAGTAATCCCTATACCGTAAGGGTTGTTAGCGATATCCTCGAATCAAACGGATCTTCTTCAATGGCAACTGTTTGTGCCGGTACGTTAGCACTTATTGATGCTGGTATAAAAATTAAGAAACCTGTATCGGGAATTGCAATGGGGCTTAGTTCAGAACCCAAAGGGGCGCGCGTTTCCATTCTTTTCGATATTCGTGGCGATGAGGATCATCTTGGTGATATGGACTTTAAAGTAACCGGAACCAAAGATGGTATTACAGCTACCCAAATGGACATTAAGGTTGATGGATTACCTTACGAAGTGTTGTCGAAAGCCTTAGCGCAAGCTCGCGAAGGTAGAATGCACATTTTGGGTAAAATGACTGCAGTAATAGCAGAACCTAATGCCGATTTAAAACCACATGCACCACGTATTGAGCAGTTTAGCATTGCTCGCGATATGATAGGTGCCGTAATTGGCCCAGGCGGTAAGATTATTCAAGAAATTCAGCGTACTACTGGAGCCACCATCAATATCGAAGAGGTTAACAATCATGGTATTGTTACCGTATTTGCCGATAATATGGAAGCCCGCAACGCTGCTGTTAAGTGGATTAAAGGCATAGCTGTTTCGCCCGAAGAAGGTGAGATTTACACCGGTAAGGTGAAATCTATTCTGCCATTTGGTGCATTTATCGAAATTGTTCCGGGCAAGGATGGTTTGCTTCACATATCTGAAATTGACTGGAAACGCGTTGAGAAAGTTGAGGACGTGTTAAAAGAAGGCGATATGGTTGAGGTTAAGCTAATTGAGATAGACAAGAAAACCGGAAAACTAAAACTTTCTCGTAAGGTACTTCTACCCAAACCAGAGAAAAAGTAAATATTTAATATTTCCCATTCATCTATAGATAATATTTCTTTTTTTTGAAGAGCTTTATAATCCTCTTTGCGTTGAGGATTCATTTTGTAGGCGTAATTTAAGAGGTCCGTATGGGAAAGGTCGGTATGATTGATAAAAACATTGTTGTCCAACTCTTTTTTTAATTCCTTGATAAAAGTATTTATTCTAGTGTCGCTATTGGTTTCATCGCATATGAGTGCTTTCATTTTATAAGGGTGATCAATATTGAATGATGAAGCAAAT
>CAZTFJ010000166.1:0-4215 GCA_964612255.1 uncultured Rikenellaceae bacterium
CGGGTGTTTCGCACATGCAGTTAGCCCTATTCCCACTCAAGCTAGTTTGATCACTTTCTGAATGATTAAAACGGGTAAAATTTTCATTTTCCGGATTATACCTATTCACACCCCCATCGGGTGTACCAAACCATAAAGTACCCTTACTGTCCTCAAAAATGAAAATAATCTGGTTGTTACTTATTGAATTCGAATCAATAGGAGAATATGAAAAGTTCTTAAACGTATTGGTTACTGGATTGTACTTATCAATTCCACCCCCAAACGTACCAAACCAGTAATTACCCGCCCTATCAATAAGAATCTTACCAAAATTACTAGTCGATAACGAGTTTTCATTATCTACTTCACTCCTAAACACTTTTATCTCTTTTCCATCATATCTATTTAGTCCGTCCTGCGTTCCAAACCAAAGATATCCGTAATTATCCTGAACAATCGCATATACATTATTATGAGAAAGTCCATCGCGTACGGTTAATCGGCTAAATTTTAAATTTTTACTCTGTGAGTAACTATTTATTGTGATAATGCAAATTAGTGAGATGAGAAAAATTCTGAATAACCAAGATCCAGATAAAGAGCAGCGTAAAGTCTTCATAAAAGGCATATTTTAGTCATTTATAAATATATGGTAAGATTAGAATAGTTAATGATGTTACTACATAAAAAAACGTTCAATTCAGTACAAACTTCATAATATGAGAATTATCAGATAGTTTTACTTCTATTTTAATAGATGTACACTTTAAAAATGATTTCTTTTAGCAGCCATTCCCCACTACAAATAACTTTTAGCCCTAGTATGGTTTATAAATTTCTAACTTTGTTGTCAAAATTGTTAAGAACCATCTACTAAAATTCTATGAAAAAACCCGATGAGGCCTTTATGCGCCTACTTTGTATTATGGACGAGCTTCGCGAAAAATGCCCATGGGACCGCGAGCAAACTTTCGATAGCATCCGAAACTTAACCATTGAGGAAACCTACGAACTTGCCGATGCTATTCTGGAAGGCGATATGGAAAACACCAAGAAAGAGCTGGGCGATTTGTTGTTACACATCGTTTTTTACTCAAAAATTGCCTCCGAAACCAACACCTTTGATATTACTGATGTAATAAACCAGCTGTGCGACAAGCTTATTTATCGTCATCCACATGTTTTTGGCACAACCCAGGTTAAAGGCTCAAACGAAGTGGTACAAAACTGGGAACAGATAAAAATGTCGGAAAAGCAGGGCAATAAAACGGTGCTTTCGGGTGTACCCAAGTCGCTATCGGCGCTTATAAAGGCTAACAGAATTCAGGAAAAAGTACGCGCAGTTGGTTTCGACTGGGAAGAGCGCCATCAGGTTTGGGACAAAGTAGCCGAGGAGATGAACGAGGTGAAAAGCGAGATTGAAGGAGGCGATCAAGAAAAGATTGAGGCCGAGTTTGGCGATCTTTTCTTCTCGCTGGTTAATGCTGCCCGATTGTACAATATTGATCCAGAAACTGCGCTTGAACGAACCAACAAAAAGTTTATGAAACGGTTTGGCTACCTCGAGAACAAAACCATAAAAGAAGGGCGCTCGCTAAAAACTATGACCCTCGACGAGATGAATGAAATTTGGGAGCAGGCCAAGTCATTCGACTAAAGCTAACGGTTACAATGTTTAAATATCTAACAAAACGATTTTTATATAGCATCCTAGTGGTTTGGGGCGTTGTAACCTTGGTGTTTATTCTTTTTAACCTAATACCTGGCGACCCCGCTCGGATGCTAATGGGACAACGCACCGACGAAACTTCGCTTAAAGCCATCCGTCAAGATTTAGGATTAAACAAACCCCTAACCCATCAGTATGTTAAGTATTTAAACGATTTATCACCCATATCCATCCACAACCCGAGCAACAAACAAAGTTACATTTACTTAGACACAACCGTTTACAAAGTGGCTGCTACCATTTGGTTTACCAACTCAAGGGTAATAGCCATAAAAGCGCCATACCTAAGGCGCTCGTTCCAAAGCGGTAAAACCGTTACAGCCATAAGTGGGGAGGCTTTGCCCAATACATTTATACTTGCGCTTACCGCTATGCTATTTGCAACCCTTACAGGTATTGCTTTGGGCGTAATTGCTGCAATAAAAAAAGATAGCTGGCTCGACAGAATGCTACTTCTGCTATCGGCAGTGGGAATGAGCGTACCTTCCTTTTTTGCAGCCATACTTTTTGGTTGGCTATTTGCCTTTGTACTTGGCGATTTTACTGGGCTAAACCTAACCGGCAATCTTTTAGAGGTAGATGATTTGGGCCAAGGAATAAACCTACATCTAAAAAACCTCATTCTCCCAGCATTTACGCTAGGAATTAGGCCGCTGGCCATTGTTACACAGCTCTCGCGAAACTCAATGCTCGAAACCCTATCGCAAGATTATATCCGAACAGCCAAGGCCAAAGGCCTTACATTTACAAAGGTGATATGGCGCCACGCGCTAAAAAACTCGCTAAACCCAGTTGTATCGGCCATATCGGGTTGGTTTGCATCGCTTATGGCAGGCGTAGTTTTTATTGAGTACATATTTGGCTGGAAAGGTCTGGGATATATAATTGTAAACGCCTTAAATAGCTACGATGTGCCACTTGTGCTCGGTTCGGTGGTAACCCTATCGATAATCTTTGTGATAGTTAACTTTTTGGTTGATATTGCCTACACCATGCTCGACCCAAGAATAAGGTTAACCTAACCTTACCATAAACAATTTTATTTGTATTTTTGATAATCAACACAACGTTCATAAAATCATTATAATTATAAAAATCAAACTATTACTACAATGAGAAAACAAATAGTTGCAGGAAACTGGAAAATGAATACTACCATAGCCAATGGGCTTACACTTGCTCAGGAGGTAGAGAATCTATCGCAATCGGTACCCACCAACGTTGAGCTAATAATTGCCCCACCATATACCCATATATTTCCCATATCGTCGAAACTACAGGGCAAAAGGGTTAAGGTAAGTAGCCAAAACTGCGCTGCATGGGAAAATGGCGCATACACCGGCGAAATTTCTGTTGATATGGTTGCATCGGCTGGCGCCAGCCACGTAATAATTGGGCACAGTGAGCGGCGTGAGTATTTTGGTGAGAATAGCGAAATTCTCCTAAAAAAAATAAAGTTAGCTTTATCAAAAAATCTATCGCCCATATTTTGCTGTGGCGAGGTTTTGGAGGAGCGCGATGCCAATAAGCATTTCGAGGTGGTTCAAACACAAATTGAAGAAGTGCTTAATAACCTTAGCAATGAGGAGATGCAACAGGTGATTATTGCCTACGAACCCGTTTGGGCCATTGGTACCGGCCGCACAGCATCGCCCGAGCAGGCGCAAGAAATGCACGCCCATATAAGGAAATGCCTAGTTTCAAAGTTTGGCGAAACTATTGCCAACAGCACTAGCATACTTTACGGCGGCAGCTGCAAGCCCAGCAACGCCCAAGAAATTTTTGCCAAACCCGATGTTGATGGGGGTCTTATTGGTGGCGCATCGCTTAAAGCCGACGATTTTATTGCCATAGCAAATTCATTCCCACAGTAATGGATTACACCCAGGTAACAATACAGCTTAAACCATACAGCCAGCAAGCAGCAGAAATACTAACTGCCCTGCTGGCTGAGCTGGGTTTTGATAGTTTTACCGATTTGCCCGATGGCATTTTGGCATATATCCCAACCCATGAATACAACGCAAAATATCTTGAAGATTTTTTCACCAATTTACCCTTAGAAATTGAAGCAACCTATTCGGTTGAGCATATCAAAGATCAGAACTGGAACAAGCAGTGGGAGTCGAATTTCGACCCCATTACTGTAGAAAAATTTTGCAGAATACGCGCCCCTTTTCACCCGACAGAAAGCGGCTTTGACCTAGAGCTGGTTATTGAACCCAAAATGGCTTTTGGCACTGGGCACCACCAAACCACTTGGCTAATGATTAGGGAGATTTTCTCGCTCGTTTTAACTCAAAAAGCAGTACTCGATATGGGCTGTGGCACAGGTATTCTGGCCATAGTGGCCGAAAAACGAGGAGCCAAAAAAGTTCTGGCTATCGATAACGATTCGTGGGCTTTCGATAATGCTAAGGAGAATGTTGCCGCTAATTGCTGCGTAAAAATTGATGTTGAACTTGGCGATGGGTCAATAAGGCATGGACAGGTTCTACAGGTTG
>CAZTFJ010000166.1:4225-6731 GCA_964612255.1 uncultured Rikenellaceae bacterium
CGGTATGGGTATTGCTAATGTTGGGTTTGAATATGTTGAACTTGGCGATGCAGACAACCTACACAACAAAAAGTTTGATGTAATACTTGCCAACATCAACCTAAACATTCTGCTAAACGATATGGAAACATATACCCAATGCCTAAACAGCAACGGGTTGCTTATTATGAGTGGGATACTAACCAGCGATATTGAAACCATTAAGCAAGCGGCAATACAGAACGGTTTAGAGCCCATTAGTACCGAAACAAAAAACGATTGGGCTCTGGTGCACACAAAAAAAACTAGCTAAGCAAGTAAACCATGAAGCGACCAAAACCACATAAACTTACCCTAAAGCTATTGCTATTGGTAGTAATTACTGCCATTAATGCGCAAGGGTTTTCGCAAAAAATCACCGAGTTTTCTTCCGATATCATGCTTTTCCCCGCAGAGCTAGAAGAGCTTACTAAAAACCAGCTAGAGGAGAGCGAGAAAGATTTACCCGAAGCATTTTTGCTTATGTGGCAGTCGGATACATTATCGACCGACCAGAAAAATTTGGTAGTATCAATTTCTAACGATTTGCTAAAAAAAACGGCTGTAAACACAAGGCATTTTATAACCTTTGCCAAAATACTTATGCTTTACACCCAAAGCAAAAAATTCCAGACCCAGGTTGATAGCTGGCTTGTGGGAATGGCCGAATACGCAAAGACCGACAATCTGTACATTTCATGGTTAAACCAGTTTATTGAAAATACTTACGCGCTATTTACACGCGGCGCATTTGCCATTAACCCAGCCTTTGAGTGGAAGATAAACAGCGAAAACTTTACCTATCAGTTCGATAAAACCCTTAGCATCAAATTCAACAATACCGATTTAATATGTAGCAACAACTCCGACTCCATCTCAATATTAGCAACTAATGGGGTGTACTACCCCTTGCAAGATAAATGGATTGGCCAAAAAGGTAAGGTTACCTGGATTAGAAGTGAGTTTCCTGTTGAGCAAATATACGCCACCTTGGCAGATTACACCATTAACACAACACGAAACGAATACGAGGCCGATTCGGTACTGTATACCAACCTCGACTACTTTGATAAGCCCTCGCTTGGACGATTAAAAGACAAAATTACCGGGGCATCTAACCCTCAAAATGTAAATTATCCTGAATTTTACACCTACGATTTAAGGCATAAAATAACAAACCTTTTTAATGGGGTTGACTTTGATGGTGGCTACTACATGCTGGGCACGCAGTTTATTGGGAATGGTACCCGAGAAAATCCTGCAATAATTGAGATAAAGCACAACAACAACGATTTTTTGAGGGTTGAGGCTCAAACATACATCTTTAAACGACAAACTGTTGTATCGGACTATGCCAGCATACGCTTTAAAACCCAGAACGATTCGCTATATCACACAGGGCTTGGCTTTTCGTATAACGACCAAGCACGATTGGTAACCATAGCCCCAACCAATCTACTTACCACCCAAAGTCCAATTCTTAGTACATACCACAACTTTGCCATCACCTTTGCCCAGCTGCAATGGCATGTTGGCGATAACGAAATGATATTCAGCGCACCTATGGGCTCTACTCAAAGTAGGGCAATTTTTGAGTCGAACAACTTTTTTAATGAGCAGATATTCGACGAATTAATGGGACGCGATGAGCAACACCCCATTTTTGCCGTTTCTAACTTCACCAGCCGCATTCGCTCAAAAAGTTTTAATGTAAATGATTTTGCCCGCTATATACGCAAAAGCCCCGACCAAGTGAGAATAGCGCTAATGCGCTTGGCCATGCAGGGTTACATTCTCTACGAGTACGAAACTGGAGACGTATTTGTACTCTCAAAGCTATACGATGCCATTAGGGCAAAGGGGCGATATATCGACTATGATGTGCTAAAGTTCAGCTCCTACGTAGAGAGCGGCGTAAACGCTAAGCTCGACCTTAATACGCTTGAAATGGCAATTCGCGGCGTAGAAAATGTATCGGTTAGCGACTCGCAAAATGTTTTTCTATACCCAGCCCGAAGAGAGTTGAGCCTACTAAAAAACAGAAACTTCACCTTTGACGGAATGGTTGATGCTGGAATGTTTCGCTTTTACGGTAGCAATTTTGTGTTCGATTATAGCAACTTCAGAATCAACTCCGAAAACATAGACTCGCTTAGGCTAAACTTCCAAACAGATGATTTGGATTTTTATGGTGAAAGAATTTTAAAACGTGTAACCAACACCCTCGAGGTGATATCTGGCGAGGTTCTAATTGATAAACCCGACAACAAATCGGGTCTAAACAAAAATGAGGAGTATCCTATATTCAATAGCAAAGGGAGTTCCTTTGTTTATTACGACGACAAAAGCATACACAACGGTGTGTATAACCGAGAGAATTTCTTTTTCAAAATCGATCCCTTTACCTTTTATAGCATTAACGATTTTGAGGTAGAAGAAATGGTATTTAAGGGCACCCTTTTTTCTGCCGATATTTTTGCCCCCATAC
>CAZTFJ010000167.1:0-6651 GCA_964612255.1 uncultured Rikenellaceae bacterium
GATTATATGCATACAAAACCACGAAATCATTAACTATGCTCCCATTATTAAGCAAATTGCTTTTATCTGGTTTTAACCTACTTAACAAATAATACATGAGGTAGATTATGGAACAACTAGTAACATCAAATTTAAAGTTAGGAATTATTGCAGGTGGCCAGCTTGGCAAAATGCTTATACAGGAAGCAAGCAAATGGGATATTATTACATATGTTCTTGATAACGAAGAAGACTGCCCCGCAGGCAAAATTGCCTCTCACTACGTAAAAGGGAGCAATGTCGATTTCGAATCCGTGTACCAATTCGGGAAAATGGTAGATGTTTTAACCTTCGAGTTGGAAAATATAAATATCGATGCCCTTAAAAAGTTGAAAGACGAAGGCGTACGAGTAGTTCCCGACCCCGCGGTGCTTGAACTAATACAGGATAAAGGCCTGCAGAAAGAGTTCTACAAGAAGAATGGAATACCAACTTCAGCCTATAGCCTATGCCAATCGGAGGAAGAAATTACTGCTGGGCTGGAACAAGGCAAGTTACAATACCCCTTTGTACAAAAAGTTCGGAAAGGGGGATACGATGGCCGGGGAGTGGCTGTGATAAACAGCGCTAACGATTTGTCAAAAATCCTTCCTGGGCCATCTGTAATTGAGCAGAAGGTTGAAATTGCCAAGGAAATTTCAGTAATTGTTGCACGCAATGGCAAAGGTGAAATTGCCAGCTATCCTGTTGTTGAGATGATTTTTGATCCAGAAGCAAATCTGGTTGATAAGCTAATTTGCCCCTCATCAATTACAGTTGAACAATCGGAGAAAGCCATTTGTTATGCCAAGGAAATAATTGAGCTGCTTAATATGGAGGGGCTACTTGCAGTAGAATTTTTTGTTGATTCAAAAGGCGATATCACTGTTAACGAAATGGCTCCTCGTGCGCACAACAGCGGTCATCACACCATCGAAAGCATAATTACATCACAGTTCGAGCAACACTTACGAGCCATACTAAACCTACCATTGGGCAGCACAACAATTAAACTACCCTCGGTAATGATAAATATCTTGGGCGAAAGTGGCTATGAGGGTGCCGTAATGTACGAAGGGCTAACCGAAAGTATGGCCATCGAGGGAGTAAAAATTCACCTCTATGGGAAAAAGATAACTAAACCCTACAGAAAAATGGGACACGTAACCATTATGTCGTCGTCGTTAGAAGGTGCCCTAAAAAAAGCTGATGCAGTAAAACAACTAATAAAGGTAAAGTCATGGACAAAAAACAAGTAAGCATTGTAATGGGTTCCGACTCGGATTTGCCTGTGATGCAACAAGCTGCCGAGGTTTTAGAACAGCTAGGCGTTGACTACGAAATTGATATTGTATCGGCACACCGAACTCCAGAGAAACTCTTCGAATTTGCATCTAATGCCCATAAGCGTGGTATTGATGTAATAATTGCTGGGGCTGGTGGTGCAGCGCATCTGCCTGGTATGGTTGCAGCCATATCACCTTTGCCCGTAATTGGCGTGCCTATAAAATCGAGTAATTCAATTGATGGGTGGGACTCTGTTCTTTCTATACTTCAAATGCCGGGAGGAGTGCCTGTTGCCACCGTTGCCCTTAATGGTGCAAAAAATGCGGGTATTCTTGCCGCTCAAATAGTTTCGTCCTCCAATAGCAATATCAGAAATAGTATTATTCAGTACAAGCAAGACCTTAAAGCGCAAGTGCTAACCAAAGCGCAGAACATAAAGAAGTAAACCCTTGCAGGATGAAAAAGTACCTAACTGTGTTTGCCTCGTTTGTAATAATGCTTTGCATTGGGAGTGTTTATGCTTGGAGCATTATAGCATCGGAGCTAATAAAAGGCTATGGTTTCTCGGCAACCCAATCGCAGGTAATATTCGGTACTCTAATAGCCGTATTCCCTACTACAATGATTTTTGTGGGCAAGCTAAGCCGCACAGTTAAGCACAGGTACTTTGGATACATATCGGGCATTTTGTTCTTTTTAGGCTACTTTTTGGCAGGCCTCTCAAATGGAAACTTTTTATTAATACTGCTAGGAATTGGACTTTTGGCAGGCATAGCTACAGGTTTTGGCTACTGGGTTTCGCTTACGCTTCCCGTTCAATGGTTCCCGCAAAAAAAGGGATTGGTAACTGGCATTGCCGCAGCAGGTTTTGGATTAGGTGCAGTTTTTATGTCGGTTGTTGCTGAAAAAATACTTTTACACGGAAATACTGTGCTTCAATTACTCAAAATTATTGGATTAGCTTACGGGGCAATTATTGTGGTTTTATCTGGCTTTATTCATCAAGCAAAAGCTGTATACGATGAAAAAAGAAAATCTTTGATTGTAACCAATTTTATTAGTTCTAATATTTTCAAAAAACTCTTTTTGGGTATTTTTTTAGGAACCTTTGCCGGCCTGCTAATAATTGGAAGTTTGGGGCTAATAGGTAGCCAACACAACATATCTAATCATAGCTTGGTTGTTGGGGTGGCATTGTTTGCCATTGCAAACTTTTTGGGTAGAATAACTTGGGGAATACTAAGCGATTACTTGGGGGCAAGTGTTAGCATATTCCTTGTCCTAATGTTCCAATCTGTTTCAATCCTACTTTTAAACTTTATTTCGCTAACCGATATTTCGTATTTAATAATATCAGTGCTTATTGGATTTGGATTTGGCGGCAACTTTGTCCTATTTGCCAAAGAAACCGCTCAAGTTTTTGGAGTGCAAAACCTTGGAATTATTTATCCATATGTTTTTTTAGGATACGCAATTGCAGGCATACTAGGCCCCTTAAGCGGCGGTTTTATGTACGATTTTTCTGGCTCATACTCCTATGCCATTGTGTTAGCCAGCCTTATGAGCATGGTGGGGAGTTTACTCTTTTTTAAGCAGCTTTTTACATCACAAAAAAATGAATATACCAAATAGTATTGAAGAGGCCGCAAAATATATTCGCAACGGGAAATTAGTGGCATTCCCTACTGAAACGGTTTACGGGCTAGGTGCAAATGCGCTTGACCCTATGGCCGTTGCAAAGATATTTGAACTCAAAGAACGCCCCTCGTTCGATCCGCTAATTGTTCACATTGCCAACTTAAATCAGCTAGAAAGATTAGTGCTAGGTTTAGACCAAAGGGTGTACAAATTAGCGGAAAAGTTTTGGCCTGGACCACTTACCATAGTGCTGCCTAAAAGTAACTTGGTTCCCGATATCGTTACATCAGGATTACCCACTGTTGGCATTAGGATGCCCAACAACCCTATTGCATTAAATCTGATAAAAGCTTCCGACTGCCCTATAGCTGCACCCAGTGCCAATAAGTTTGGAAGGATTAGCCCCACAACTGCAGCCCATGTTCGAAAACAGCTGCCCAACGTCGATTATATTCTCGAAGGGGGCAAAACTACCGTTGGAATTGAATCAACCATTATAAAACTAACCCACAAGGGTTTTCAAATTCTTCGCAATGGAATTATAACCCAGGAGGAGTTGGAAAGGGTTGTTCCCTTTGATGGCGAAACAATTATTGAGAAGTTATCGGCACCGGGAATGCTTAAGTCGCATTACAGTCCCAGAAAGAAGTTGCTAATTGCCAATAACGATTTGGATATTGACAAATCAAAAGCAGGTCTTATATCATTCTCGGGCTTGCTTGAAAATGGATACCAAAAAGTAATTCGGGTTACACACAGTTCCGATTTAAAGGATTATGCTGTAAATATGTTTGAGGCCATGCATACGTTCGAGGATGACAATGACATTGATGCAATAATTGCCGAACCAGTTAATGAAAAAGGTATTGGTAAAGCCATTATGGATAGGCTACGAAAAGCCGAATTCGATTGGAAAAACGCGTAGAAACCTTTTGAACATCTTATTATACTATAGTATTGAACATTAATACAACGGGCTACCAAAATGTGTTGGCAGCCCGTTGCATTTAAATTGTTTAGTATTACTAGAATGTCCACCTAAGACCTAAGGTTGGATTCACCATAAAACCCTTATTTCCAGCAAAATTAGAGCTAATCTCTATTTCGCCACCGGCAGAAAAATTCTCGTTAACATTGTACCATAGCTGGGGTTCCGATAGCAGCACAAACTCGCCAGTGGACATATTGCCCTCGCTATCGAAAAGTACATTATCCTGCTTCCAAAAATCAACAAAGCCTGTGAACGACAGCTTGCGATTGAAAAAGTGCAATCCCCAAACGGCGGTTAGCTGGAACGATGCATCTTCTGAATCCTGAATGTACTTGTACATACCCATTAGGGTTAGTACCCTTGAAAAATCCTCGTTATTAAAGGTAACGCTAGGCCCTACTAGGTATGAATTATTTAGTTCGGCAGCAAATGTACTGGTTCTAAAAATACCACCATTATACTCTGCATGAATGGCAACTGGAGCCTCCCAAAGTTTAATTTCTCTGGCAATTTCCCAGTATGCAAGCGAAACTCCATTCACATTGGCTGCCTTACCACCGTAATCAAAATCAATAAAGAAGAAGGTGTTTCCCCACTTATCGGGTTTAAACATCTCTACCGTAGTGGTTAACATCTTTCTATCCTTGCCAAAATCGTAATGCAATTGAACGTTTTGGGCTTCAACAAAAAGGAAAGCAGAAACTAGCAGTATGCTCAATAAAATTTTTTTCATAGCTATATCAAATTTAGTTATTGGTTTTGTAGTTTAAAGAAACTGATGGCCTCCTGCAGCTGAATTACCTCATTTACAAATTCTTTTGTAAGACTTGAGATGCTCTCGGCTGAGTTTGCGTTATTCTGTGAAACCTGATCGAGTTCCATAATTGCCTTGTTTACCTGCATTGCTCCTATGTCCTGCTCGTTTGATGCGGCTGAAATCTCCTGAACCAGCACGTGCGATTGCTTAATTACAGGTACCAGTTCGGTGAATATTTTGCCTGCTTGCTCGGCAACAGAAACGCTTCTGGTGGCCAACTCGTTTATTTCGAGTGCAGATGTTTTGCTTCGTTCGGCCAGCTTACGCACTTCGGCTGCAACTACTGCAAAGCCTTTTCCGTGCTCTCCAGCACGTGCAGCTTCAACTGCGGCGTTAAGCGCTAAAATATTGGTTTGGTTAGCAATCTCCTCAATAATCTTTACGTTTTCGTTGATATTTTTGATGGCTTCAACCGTTTCGCCAACAATTTTACCTCCAGTTTCAGTTTCGCGTGAGGCCTTATACATTATATCCTCTGTTTGCTTGGCATTGGTAGCGTTCTGGCTAATGTTAGAACTCATCTCCTCCATCGATGCCGACACCTCTTCGGTTGCTGCGGCCTGCTGCGAGGCTCTGGTTTGTAACTCTTGCGACGAGGAGGAAAGTATTTGACTTCCGTCAGATACTGTGCCTGCTGCACGCTTTACTTGCTCAATAATTCTTGAAACCTGCGATTTCATTTCCTGGAACGCAAGCGATAATCGTCCAATTTCATCATTTCGGCTAAGCAAAGAGTTCTCAATCTCTTTGGTTAGGTCACCCTTTGAAAATTCGTTGGCAACTGTAGTAATCCCTTTTATTGGGTTAACAATGCTTCGGGTTAGCATGTATACAAGCACAAGGGTTAAAACGGCAAAAACAAACCCAAGAATAATTGTATTAGTTCTTATTGGGTTAAGTATTTCGATAAGCTCACTGGTTGGAGCTGCAACAGCAATCTGAAAATCGGTAGTACCAATTTTCATCTTGGCAAATTCAAAATCTTGTCCATTCCAACTAACGTCTGAAATAACTTTCATATCGCTATTATCAGCTATTTGGCTTGCCACCTTTGAGGGAATTATTGAGTTGATCTGCTTCCCAAAATCTTCTTTATTGGCCGATATCTGAATTACCCCGGCGCTATTTATAATCCACAGATGACTATTCTCAGTTATTTTCTTACTCATGAACTCCTTAATCATGTTTTCGGGATTCATTCCTACACCTGCCACACCAATGGGATTTGACTGAGATCCCATAAGCACGTTGAAAAAGAATAGTGTTTGGTTTAACGACTCGTTGTAATCGAAATTCAGAGCCACTTTATGCCCATCCCCTAAAAAATCGAAAAACCAGCTATCATCCGGATCTCCCTCTTGCACAACCTCTACTAGTTTACCATTCTCGGCCCAATAGTTTTTGGTTATATTGTTAACTGCAAATACAGTAAAATAACCAAAATTTGTAATCGACGTAAGCTTATCTTTAGCCAATTGGCCTAGTGCATCATCTACTTCACCCTCGCTAAACCATTTAGTAAGGGTTGGGTCGTTTGCCATTAGCAACGAGGTTTCAATGGCTTTTTCTAAAACCATTTGAATATCACTCTGCGAAGCCTCAACAAAAGATATGAGCTGTTCTTCTCTGATATCTTTTATCAGAGTACTTCTTACTGTAGCATAATTCATTATGCTAATAGTAAGAATAATGATAATTACCAAGGACTCTATGAGCGTTAGAATCCTGGACTGAAGACTTGTGAATTTTATCATAGTTATGGTTTTTGGTTGTTTGTCATTTAGAACAATTGTATAAATGCAAAAATACACCACATAAGTATCTAATAGTCTTAAATACTGGGTGATATGTATCAATAGAAAAAAGGCAACCATTGGAAATCATAGGATTGGCAAGTGTT
>CAZTFJ010000168.1:0-6644 GCA_964612255.1 uncultured Rikenellaceae bacterium
GCTTGCTCGTGAAGGAAAATACGCTGTTCTTAAATTGCCTAGTGGCGAGATTAGAATGGTTCTTACCTCTTGCAAAGCAACAGTTGGCACTGTATCCAACTCGGATCACGCTCTAACCCGCTCGGGTAAGGCTGGTCGTTCGCGTTGGTTAGGTCGCCGTCCTCGCGTACGTGGTGTTGTTATGAACCCCGTAGATCACCCAATGGGTGGTGGTGAAGGACGCTCATCAGGAGGTCACCCACGCTCACGCAACGGAATACCTGCTAAGGGTTATAAAACTCGCTCTAAGAAAAAGCAATCGAGCAAGTTTATCGTTGAACGTAGGAAAAAGTAACTTGAAAAACGTTAAACTATGAGTCGTTCATTAAAAAAAGGTCCATATATAGAGTACAAGTTGGAGAAGCGCATCCTCGAGATGAACACTGCCAACAAGAAGCAGGTTGTTAAAACCTGGTCTAGAGCTTCTATGATATCGCCGGACTTTGTAGGCCACACAGTAGCCGTTCATAATGGGAATAAATTTATCCCAGTATATGTTACCGAAAATATGGTTGGGCACAAACTCGGAGAGTTTGCACCTACCCGTACATTCCGTGGCCACGCTGGCAATAAGAAGAAATAGTAAATAGATCTTAAACCAAGAAATAATGGGTGCAAGAAAACGTATAAGAGCAGAAAAAAATAAGGAGGAGAGAAAGAATAAGGCTTACGCTATTCTGCGTAACAACCCTACGTCTCCTCGTAAAATGCGCTTGGTTGTTGATTTGGTTAGGGGAAAGCAGGTGAATAGTGCCCTCGACATCCTTAGGTATACACCTAAAGAGTCTGCCCAAAAAGTTGAAAAGTTAATCCTTTCGGCTTTGGCTAACTGGCAGGCAAAGAACGAGGGCGTTCGTATCGAAGATGCTAACCTTTTTGTTAAGGAAATCTTTGTTGACGAAGGTCGCATGCTTAAGCGAATTAGAACCGCTCCCCAAGGGCGTGCCCACAGAATTAGGAAGCGCTCTAACCATGTTACCGTTGTACTAGACAGCGCAGTTACTAACGATACTCAAAACACACAGAGCTAGATGGGACAGAAAGTTAATCCAATAGGCAACAGGTTAGGTATCATCAAAGGATGGGACTCTAACTGGTACGGTGGAAACCATTACGCTCAGAAGCTAGTGGAGGATAGTAAGATACGCGAGTACCTTAATGCCCGTTTGGCAAAAGCCAGCGTATCGAAAATTGTGATTGAGCGCACGCTCAAGCTGATTACCGTTACCGTACACACAGCTCGCCCCGGTATTATTAACGGTAAAGGCGGACAAAAGGTTGATAAACTTAAAGAGGAATTGAAAAACATCACCAACAAGGAGATTCAAATCAATATCTTTGAGATTAAGCGCCCCGAAATTGATGCTACCATTGTTGCTGGCAACATAGCGCGTCAGCTTGAGGGCCGTATATCATACCGCCGAGCTATTAAAATGGCCATTGCTTCCACAATGCGTATGGGAGCCGAAGGCATTAAAGTGCAGATCTCGGGTCGATTGGGAGGTGCTGAAATGGCACGCTCAGAAACCTACAAAGAGGGTAGAATTCCTCTACATACGATCCGTGCTGACATTGACTATGCATTGGGCGAGGCCTTAACAAAGGTTGGTCTGATTGGCATCAAGGTTTGGATATGTAATGGTGAGGTTTACGGAAAGCGTGATCTGTCGCCAAACGTAGGCAAAAGCGCACCTAGCGCACCTGCCCGCGGCAACAGACCACCACGTGGTGCCAACAATCGCAAGAAAAGGAAGTAGTTAATAGCATTTAATCGATTTTAGAAAATGTTACAGCCAAAGAAAACTAAATTTAGAAGGCAGCAGAAAGGCCGTATGAAAGGCAACGCTCAGCGCGGAAATCAGCTTGCATTCGGTTCCTTTGGAATCAAGTCGCTTGAAACCATGTGGATTACCGGTAGGCAAATCGAAGCTGCCCGTCAGGCCGTGACCCGTTACATGAAACGTGAAGGTCAGATTTGGATTCGCATTTTCCCCGATAAACCTATTACCAAGAAGCCCGCCGAAGTTCGTATGGGTAAAGGTAAAGGTGCTCCCGAGGGATTTGTTGCTCCTGTTACCCCTGGTCGTATAATTATTGAGGCCGAGGGTGTACCCTACGAGGTAGCTAAGGAAGCATTACGCCTTGCAGCGCAAAAACTTCCTGTTACCACTAAGTTTATTGTACGCCGTGATTATAGTGAAACAGCAAACTAGTTGAGATATGAAAGCGACAGAGATAAGAGAACTTACAGATAAGGAGATAGAGGAGCGTATTGATACCTATCAAGCTCAACTACTTAAACTGAGAATGAACCATGCCGTTTCTCCACTCGATAATCCGATGAAGATTAGTGAGATGCGCAGAACAATTGCAAGGATGAAGACAATTCTCACCGAGCGTACTAGTCAGAAACAGTAAAGCCATCTTTCAAAAATGGAAAATAATCGTAATCTAAGAAAAGAAAGGATTGGGCTAGTGGTTAGCAACAAAATGGAAAAGTCCATAGTTGTAGCCGTTAAGCGAAAGGTTAAACACCCAATCTACGGCAAGTTTATAAATAGAACTACCAAGTTCTATGCCCACGATGAGCAAAATACTTGCAACGTTGGCGATACCGTTCGGATAATGGAGACCAGGCCTCTAAGCAAAACCAAGTGCTGGAGGTTAGTAGAAATCATTGAAAGAGCTAAATAGCCATGATACAGCAAGAAAGTAGACTACTAGTAGCCGACAACAGCGGAGCCAAAGAAGTTCTTTGCATCCGCGTGCTCGGCGGAACAGGCAAGCGCTACGCTCGCATTGGCGACAAGATTGTTGTTACCGTGAAAAGCGCACTGCCTAGCGGAGAAGTTAAAAAGGGTACCGTAACCAAAGCCGTTATCGTAAGAACCAAGAAGGAGATTAGACGCGCTGATGGTAGCTATATTCGTTTTGACGATAACGCATGCGTACTATTGAACAATCAGGGTGAAATCCGCGGAACTCGTATTTTCGGGCCCGTGGCCAGAGAACTTCGTGACAAGTACATGAAGATTGTTTCCTTGGCACCCGAAGTATTGTAATCTGATTAAATCGTTATCACGATGAATAAGAAATTACACATAAAGAAAGGGGATATGGTATTCGTTAATGCTGGCGAATACAAAGGCAAGCAAGGTAAGGTGTTAGAGGTTCTTGTTAAGAAGGATCGTGCTATCGTTGAGGGTGTGAACATCATTTCGCGTCACACTAAGCCCAACGCTAAGTACCCTCAAGGAGGTATCATTAAAATGGAAGCTCCTGTTCACATCTCAAACCTAATGCTGGTTGATCCCGCCAATGGTAAGCCAACTAGGATTGGCCGCCGTAGGAACGAGAGTGGTAAACTAGTTCGTTACTCAAAAAAATCAGGGGAGGAGATTAAGTAATGGAATACGTACCAAACCTCAAGAAAAAATACGACGAGGAGATCATCCCTAACCTAACCAAAGAGTTTGGTTACAAAACTGTAATGCAAGTTCCTAAATTACAGAAAATTGTAATCAACCAGGGTGTAGGACAGGCCGTAGCAGACAAAAAACTTATCGAGCAAGCGCAAGAGGAGTTAACTATGATTGCTGGCCAAAAGGCAATGCAAACCGTTTCGCGCAAGGACATCAGTAACTTTAAGCTACGTAAAATGATGCCAATCGGAACCAAGGTAACGCTTCGCCGCGAAAGGATGTACGAATTCCTCGAAAGGCTAATAGCCGTTTCGCTACCCCGTATCCGCGACTTTAAAGGAGTGAACGATAAGTTTGATTGTAGTGGCAACTACAGCCTTGGAATACAAGAGCACATCATCTTCCCTGAAATTGATATCGATAAAATCAATAAGATTTTAGGGCTAGAAATTACCTTTGTAACTTCATCGAATACCGATGAGGAAGCCTATGCGCTACTTCGCGAATTTGGTATTCCGTTTAAAAACGCTAAAAAGAACTAGGGTATGGCAAAAGAATCAATGAAAGCCAGAGAGGTAAAGCGTGCTAGAATGGCCGCAAAGTATGCTGATAAGCGTGCCAAGCTAAAAGCCGATGGCGACTGGGTAGCGCTACAAAAGTTGCCCCGCAACGCCAATCCAATCCGCCAGCGTAACCGCTGCTCGGTAACTGGGCGTCCACGTGGCTATATGCGTCAGTTTGGCATTAGCCGTATTACCTTTAGAGAGTTGGCTTCAAAAGGGCTAATCCCCGGTATTAAGAAAGCTAGTTGGTAATTACATAAATACAACAGAAAATGGTTACTGATCCCATTGCAGATTATTTGACCCGAATTAGAAATGCCGTGATGGCAAATCATCGGATCGTTGAGATACCTGCCTCCAATGTTAAAAGGGAAATGACAAAAATTCTTTTTGACAAAGGGTACATCCTAAACTACAAGTTAGAGGAGGATAACAAGCAGGGTATCATCAAAATTGCACTTAAATATCATCCAGAGAGCAAGAAGAATGCCATCAAACATCTCGAGCGTGTGAGCCGCCCAGGCCTTCGTAAGTATGTGAATGTTGATGAGCTACCTCGTGTACTAAACGGGCTAGGCATTGCTATTCTTTCAACCTCAAAGGGAGTTATAAGCGATAAGGAAGCCCGCGCCCAAAAAGTTGGTGGCGAGGTGCTTTGCTATGTTTACTAATATCTAATTAATTGAATTGAAATGTCTAGGATTGGAAAAAAACCTGTAAACTTACCCAAAGGAGTAACGGTAACCGTTGGCTCCGATAATGTGGTAAGCGTGAAAGGCCCTCTAGGCGAGTTGACTCAGGCCGTTGATCCTGATATCACCGTTAACGTGGAGGGAGCTACAGTTACCCTAACTAGACCAACCGACCAAAAGCGTCACCGCTCAATGCACGGTTTATACCGCTCGTTGATTAACAATATGGTGGTGGGCGTATCGGAAGGTTGGACTGTTCAGCAAGAGCTGGTTGGGGTAGGCTATAAGGCCGAGGCTAAAGGTCAGGTATTGGAGATGAGCCTTGGTTTCTCACACGATATCCATTTCCTACTACCCAAGGAGGTGTCTGTTGAGGCCAAATCGGAGCGTAGGAGCAACCCCATAATTACCCTCAAGAGTGCCGATAAGCAGCTTTTGGGAGTGGTTGCAGCCAAGATTCGTTCGTTACGTAAACCAGAACCATACAAAGGTAAAGGTATTCGCTTTGTTGGCGAAGTGGTACGTAAGAAGTCTGGTAAGTCAGCTAGTGTATAACCTGTTAACAGTTAATGTAGTATGGCTCTAAAGAAACAAGAGAGAAGGCTCAAAATAAAAATGAGGATACGTAAGCGTATCTCCGGAACTCCAGAAAAACCAAGGATGTCCGTTTATAGGAGCAACAAGCAGATTAGCGTGCAGGTTATCGACGACATCAGTGGCGTTACCCTAGCATCTGCTTCATCACGAGTGAAAGAAATTGCTGAAAAAGCAAACATTACAAAAACCGAACAAGCCCGCCTTGTTGGCAAATTGGCCGCCGAGAAAGCCCTGGAGAAGGGAATCTCAACCGTTGTATTCGACCGTAACGGTTACCTATACCACGGACGCGTTAAAGCGTTGGCCGATGCAGCAAGAGAAGGAGGTCTTAAATTCTAGAAGCGATGTCAACAAATACAAGTATTCGTAAAGTAAAGACTGCCGACCTTGAACTCAAGGACAGGTTGGTTTCAATACAGCGCGTTACCAAGGTTACCAAAGGTGGTAGAACATTCAGCTTCTCGGCCATTGTTGTGGTAGGGAACGAGAATGGAATCGTTGGTTTTGGCCTAGGAAAAGCTGGCGAGGTTACCTCTGCTATTTCAAAAGGGATTGAGGATGCTAAGAAAAACTTGGTTAAGGTGCCTATTTACAAAGGAACCATTCCTCATGAACAAATAGCAAAGTATGGTGGTGCACGCGTATTCCTTAAGCCCGCTTCGCATGGTACCGGTGTAAAAGCTGGTGGTGCTATGAGGGCTGTGTTAGAGAGCGTAGGTGTAACCGATGTGTTGGCCAAATCAAAAGGATCATCTAACCCTCACAACTTGGTGAAAGCTACTGTAGCTGCACTACTTGAACTGCGCGATGCCTATGCAGTAGCAGCAGTACGTGGGGTTGACCTGAATAAAGTGTTTAACGGTTAGAATTCGGAGTTATGGCAAATATTAAGATTACACAGATAAAGAGCAAAATTGGCTCATCGAAGCGTCAGAAGGCTTGCCTTGAAACGCTTGGACTACGAAGGATCAACCACAGCGTTGAACGCGAAGATAACCCAAATACACGCGGGTTGATTGAAAAAGTTAGACACCTTGTTCGCGTAGAACAATAGTGAGTAGAAACCTTATAACGGTTATAAGATATGGAATTGCATAATTTAAAGCCCGCCAAAGGATCAACACATAAGGATAAGCGCATAGGTCGTGGTCCTGGTTCTGGTCATGGCGGCACTTCAACAAGGGGGCACAAGGGCGCTAAATCTCGCTCGGGTTACTCCCAGAAGATCGGATTTGAAGGCGGTCAGATGCCTATGCAACGCCGTTTACCAAAGTTCGGTTTCAAAAATCCGTTCCGTAAAGAGTATAAAGCAATCAATATTGATGTTTTAC
>CAZTFJ010000169.1:0-1842 GCA_964612255.1 uncultured Rikenellaceae bacterium
AGCGCAATGGGGCCATGCTTCATCTCGGCAGCGGGGTACCCCTCGGCATGGATATACGAAATCTCTTTTAGTTTTAACGCACCTTCGAGAGCCACAGGGAAGAAGTAGCCACGGCCAAGGTAAAGGAAGTTAGTTGAATCTTTAAACTTTTCCGATATTTCCCTAATCTTCTCATTCGATTCAAGAATCTTTTCAATCTTTTGTGGCACCACCATCATTTCGCCAATAAGCTTCTCGTACTGATGCTGCGAAATTACTTTACGCTCACGCCCAAGTAACATAGCCATAAGGGTAAGTACAGTAACCTGTGCAGTAAAAGCTTTGGTTGATGCCACGCCTATTTCGGGCCCAGCGTGGGTGTAAACACCTGCATCGGTTTCGCGGGGTATGCTTGACCCCACCACGTTGCAAATACCCAACACAATGGCACCAGCCTCGCGGGCTAGGCGAATTGCAGCAAGAGTATCGGCAGTTTCGCCACTTTGGCTAATGGCAATAACAATATCGTCCTTATTAATTATTGGATTTCGATACCTAAATTCCGAAGCGTACTCCACCTCAACAGGAATTCGAGCAAACTCCTCGAGCAAGTACTCACCTACCAGCGCAGCATGCCATGATGTTCCGCAACCAATTAGCACAATACGCTGTGCCTTAACCAATCGGGGGAGTACTTGGTACAATCCACCAAGGTGAATATTTTTTAAATCGGCAGAAATACGGCCACGGAAAGTATCGGTTATACTCCTTGGCTGTTCATATATTTCCTTGAGCATAAAGTGATCGAAACCATTCTTCTCTATTTCCTCCAGATCAAGGTCAAGGGTTTGTATCCGAGGCTCAAGCGCCTCGTTCATTATGGTTTTTAGCGACAGCTCATCCTTACGGATAATAGCTACATCGTTATCGTTTAAAAAGATAACGCTATTGGTATACTCAATAATTGGGGTAGCATCAGAAGCCACAAAGTATTCGCCTTCACCCACGCCTATAACTAACGGGCTACCCTTTCGGGCTGCAATTAAGGTTCCGGGTTCATCGCGGCATACAACCACAATACCATAGGCGCCAACTACTTTTGTAAGTGCCAATCGTACTGCTATTTCGGCAGTAATATTTCCTTTTAGATAAATAAATTCTATTAGGTTTACCAATATTTCGGTATCTGTCTCCGACTGGAACTTATAGCCCCTACGTTCGAGTTTTGTCTTTAGCTGTCCGTAATTTTCGATAATGCCATTGTGAATAATCACAAAATGACCATTCATTGAGGTATGAGGATGTGCATTGGCATCGGTGGGCTCGCCGTGAGTTGCCCATCGCGTATGGCCTATACCAATTGTACCATCAGTGGGATTGCTACCAATATAGTTTTCTAAATCGGATACTTTACCCTTCTGCTTGTAAACCTTAACGTCTCCATCAACAAGGCATACACCTGCCGAATCGTACCCCCTATACTCTAGTCGCTTTAAGCCGTTTACAATAACGTTGTATGCTTGGCGTCCGCCATTATATGCTACAATTCCACACATATTTGTTACAGTTTGGTGTAAGTAATAATTAGTTTCATTCTGCTGCTATGGCTACCCGACC
Source organism: uncultured Rikenellaceae bacterium (assembly GCA_964612255.1). Classification (GTDB taxonomy): domain Bacteria; phylum Bacteroidota; class Bacteroidia; order Bacteroidales; family Tenuifilaceae; genus Perlabentimonas. The sequence continues at coordinate 1,597 of CAZTFJ010000169.1, forward strand.
TGAGCACCGCACCTCCGGCACGCTCATAGGCATTTGATGGCTCAACGTAAATGGCATCATTATCGGGATTCTTAAGTAGCTCTTGCAGGTGATTGGTAATATTAAACGAATAGTACTTTTTGCTCTTGCTATAATCGCCACCAAAATCCTCTTCTGCTACAAGTCTATCAACCAAATTTTCTCTGGTATCATCTTTCATTGTAAAAAGAAACATTGCCGCTGATAACAGGTGTTTTAAATGATTTA
>CAZTFJ010000169.1:1852-6584 GCA_964612255.1 uncultured Rikenellaceae bacterium
GCATTTTCTCTACCCACTTCTGCAAATCGTCAAGTATAATAACTCCACGGGCAGCACCAAGCCCCTTTACGTAGAAAACAGAATCCTGCACTGCGCTTGAAACGTTAAAATTCATTGCCAAATCGGGATCGGCAACCGATGGGTCATTTTCAATGTGGTTAAAACGAGCAGTGCTACTTTCGCCAAAACGTAGCGAAAAGGTTAAGCTAGTGGTAGCATCCTCGTCCTGATCGTCGTTGCTATAATATATTGTGAGTACAGAAGCAGTGTTTGTGTAATCGAAATAGTACATCCCGTTGGCAAAAGTGCTGAATGTATTTCTTGCCACCACACGAATACCAGGCATATGCTTCAGAAAATCCTCCTGCGAATCAACTATGGTAGTATCGGCCACAATGGCATCAATAAGCTTACTTTGTATCCACGAAGTGTGAATTGGAATTTTCAAAGTGCTCTCGTCACCGTTATATGGAAGCAAACTTGCTCCAATTTCGGTGGTACCAACCCATTTATCTATACTGGCTAATCCATTATACCCTACGCCCAGCTCAAGAGAGTCGGCCAGCTCATAAACAGTAACTAGAATGGGCTCGTTACCATACTGATCGGCTAGCTGAAGCTGAAGGTAAGCAGAGTCGATAACAGGATTTGTTCCCCAGTCTTGATTAAGTCTCGACATCTGCATTTGCGAAAGGAACGAAGCCTGAGTACGACCAAATATGGGGTCGAACGTTTCGCCAACCAGTGCGTTGGTAAAACCTGCCGTAACAATCGAATCGTAAGGCTCGGTGTATGCCGATAGCACGAATGAGGTATCGGTTTTAACCCGATATATATCCTGATTAGGAAGCAAATCGCCACCCAAATAATCGGGAGGCGATACGCATTGCCATGCTGTTAGGCTAATTGTAAAGAATAGTAAATAAATCTTAACACCCTTAAAAAAGTGAGATAGAAAAGCGGTGGGGCTACTTTTTGTCATTGGCTGTGCTGTTTAATACCTTGTCGTAAAATAAATTTATTTGCTCAACATAATCGTCCATTCCGTGATACTCAAGCACTGGTTTGTCAACAGAATTAATGTGCTCTTGAATCGATGAATCAACCTTTGGACTTCCAAAGATTATGCCATCGGAATAGTTCAGGGCAAACTTAGTTAAGTTTGTGTAATCGGGAGTGTTAAGAAGTTCTAAATCTTTCTTTCCAATATTCTCAAGCTGCAACTTACTTTTGATATTTGTATCAAGGGCAGGAGTAAAAGCATCGTCGTAAACGGAGTACACCACTTTAGCCTTGGCAAAAATGGGATCTTCGCGATAGGTACGCTTAACCAGAATGGGAATCATAGAGGGGAACCAACCGTGGCAGTGAACAATATCGGGAGCCCATCGCAACTTTTTAACCGTTTCCATTACCCCACGGGCAAAGAAAATTGAACGCTCATCGTTATCGGCAAAATACTGGCCATTGTCATCGGTAAGTACCGACTTTCGCTGAAAGTAGTCCTCGTTATCGATAAAATAAACCTGCATTCTGGCGCTTTGTATCGATGCTACTTTAATAATCAAAGGGTGATCGGTATCGTTTATTACCAGATTCATACCCGAAAGGCGGATAACTTCATGAAGTTGATTACGGCGCTCGTTTATGCAACCCCAACGAGGCATAAAGGTGCGGATTTCTCGACCTTTCTCCTGAATTCCCTGGGGGAGGTTTCGCCCAATTATCGACATTTCACTCTCATCCAAATAGGGAGTAATCTCCTGCGATACGAACAGAACTTTTACGCTTTTCATTGCATGCAATTTTTATAAACCATTTCGGAAAAATTTGGGTGGGTTTCATGGGCAAAACCCTAATATTTTTCACATTACAAAAGTATAAAAAAAATTCCATAAATTATCTAATCTATCGCTTATTGTTGATTATCAGATCTATAAAACTTACACCAAGCTAACTAATACGTTAAATTATGGCTTGTGCAACATTACAATATTGTAAAATAACATCGGTTTTTTGTTGCCAACACCTACTTAATTACCTTTATTTATGATTGTTATAACAATACACCTACCTCCTACTTCTTAATATATTTGGTAATTTGTATCACTAACTGTAAAAAGTTTTTTGTTGATATTGCTAATAGATATACCTTTGTGCCCTCGTAAATACCTTTACACTACTGATAATGAAAACAGTAAAAACCATTGGGGAGCTGCAATTGTATTTGCAGGCCAAGCGCGAGCAAGGCCACAGCGTAGGGTTTGTTCCCACAATGGGTGCCCTACACCTTGGGCACACAACCCTAATGAAAACAGCGCGTGAGCAAAACAACGTGGTGGTAGTGAGCATTTTTGTAAACCCCACACAGTTTAATAACCCAAACGATTTACGCAATTACCCTCGCACCCTAGAGCAAGATTTAGCAAAATGCGAGCAGGCTGGCGTTAGTATTGTTTTTGCTCCATCTGTTGAGGAGATTTACCCCGAGCATGATACCCGAGTTTTCGATTTTGGCCAGCTCGACAAGGTGATGGAGGGCAAACACCGACCCGGTCACTTTAACGGGGTTGCACAAGTGGTTAGCAAGCTGTTTGATGCCGTAAAACCTCATCGTGCTTACTTTGGTCAAAAAGATTTTCAGCAGCTTGCTGTTATCCGCCAAATGGTAATCGACCTATCGATTGATGTTGATATTGTTGCTTGCCCCACCGTTCGCGAAGCCGATGGGCTTGCCATGAGCTCACGCAACACGTTGCTATCGGCAAAACAAAGGGAAAGCGCTCCGCTAATAGCCAAAACTTTACACGAAGCCCGAAACAAAAAGAACCAGCTAAACGTTAAACAAATGATTGACTGGGTTACTGCCAATATAAATGCAGATAAGGAGCTAAACGTGGAGTACTTTGAGATTGCCAACGCCAAAACCCTACAGGCAATTAGCCAGTGGAGCGATGCGTCCCAAATAGTTGGTTGCATTGCGGTACAGGTAGGCGACGTAAGGCTAATTGATAACATCTTATTTTAAATCGACATTAAGCCAAACATAATGTATATAGAAGTTTTAAAATCGAAAATTCACCAAGCCAAGGTTACCGAAGCCAACCTGTACTATGTTGGAAGCATTACCATTGATGAAGATTTGATGGATGCCGCTAACCTAATTGAGAACGAAAAAGTACAAGTGGTGAATATTAACAACGGGGAGCGCTTAGAGACATACGTAATAAGAGGCGAGCGCGGATCGGGCGATATTTGCCTCAACGGCCCTGCTGCCCGCAGATGCACCGCTGGCGATTTGGTTATTATCATGTCGTACGCCATGATGGATTTTGATAAGGCAAAATCGTTTCAGCCTTCCATCATTTTCCCCGATATTGAGACCAACAAGCTGGTTTAACCCCACACCAACATTTTAACAAGTGAAGCGCTCCGTTAAAAGCACAGTAAACCTTATTGTTCTGCTGGCTGTTGCCATTGCGCTGCTTGTGCTGGCCTTTAAAGATATCGACCTAAAAAAAATGGTTGAGGGCTTTAAAGAGGCCAACTACCTGTGGGTGGCCATTGCCGCCGTTGCCGCTATGGGTGCTCACATTGCACGTACCCTTAGGTGGCAACTACTAATTGAACCCCTTGGCCACAAACCATCGTTCGCCAACACTTTTGGCGCGCTAATGATTGGCTACCTAGCCAACCTGGCCTTCCCCCGCATTGGCGAGGTGGCTCGTTGCGGATCGCTTCGCAAAACCGATAAAATTCCTTTCCAATCGTTACTGGGCACTGTTATTGTTGAGCGCGCCTTCGACATGCTCATGATATTGGCCCTTACCTTTGTGGTTTTTGTTATTCGAATCGATTTTTTTGGCCAGTTTTTATGGGCAAACGCTCTAGCCCCATTGGGAGTAAAACTTAAAGAGCTTTTTATTAACACCCCACTTTTGCTCGCCCTGTTTGCGATAGCCTTTGTTGCTCTTATTGTACTGATTAGGCGCAAAGCCTTTGGTAAAAAATTTCATCAAAAGCTCAGCAACTTTATCACAGGTTTAGTTGATGGAGTAAAATCAGTGTTCACCATGCGGAGGCGCGGAGCATTTTTTGCTTACACCCTTCTGCTATGGTTTTGCTACTGGATAATGACCTGGATAATGGTATTTGCCATTGATGCAACAAGCAACCTTGGTCCGATTGACGGCCTGTTTTTGCTGGTTGTGGGCTCGTTTGGTATGGCTGTTCCTGTGCAGGGCGGATTTGGAGCCTACCACATTATAACCGCCATGGCCCTGGGTATTTACGGCATCCCCCGAGAGGATGGACTTATTTACGCAATTATCTCACACGAATCACAAACCCTACTGTTTATTGTGCTTGGCCTGGCATATCTGGTGTACTTCTACTTTTTGTTACGAAAGAAAAAACAGCAAGTGACAGGTAACGTATAGACCTGCCATCGTCGGCTTTTAAAACTAGAAGTTTTGGGGTAACAAGTGACAGAAAGTGACGAGTTACAAGTTACGTCTAGACCTGCCATCGTCCAAAGGTCATGGCAGCGTCGGGGATGAAACAGCAAGTTGCGATGAAGAGAAGATTGAATGATTGAGTGATTGGATGATTGAAAACGGTCACTGAGCCTGTCGAAGTGACCAAAGAGGCAGCGTCGTGTTTGAAACGAGAAAATTCGGGTAACAAGTGACGAGTGACGGGAAGACACGTTGGAGAGTTGAGCCGTTGATGA
>CAZTFJ010000170.1:0-6581 GCA_964612255.1 uncultured Rikenellaceae bacterium
CCCATGGAACAGAAACTTAATACAGTATTTTAGGCTTTTGAAATTGGCTTGGAGGGAAGGGTAAAGCAAAACTTTGAGCCCATATCCTCCTTGCTCTCAGCCCAAATAGTACCTCCATTCTTTTCAACCAGCTCTTTGCAAAGGGGAAGCCCAAAGCCAGAGCTTGGTTCCTCCTCGGTTCCCTGACGGCCAGCTTCGGAATCAATTCTAAAGAGTTTTTCCAATATTTTTGCTTCCATTCCAACCCCAGCGTCGGTAACAGTAACCTCTACCCACTGATTATCGATATTTTTAGCATCAATTGCAATTTGCCCATCGCGATGCGAGAACTTTATTGCATTAGACAATAAGTTTCTTATTATGGTTTGCACCATGTTGGCATCGGCAAAAATTGCTATTCCGGGATTGATATTTATGGATAATTGGAGATTCTTGGCTTCGGCCTGATTCTCGAAAATTCCAGCAGCTCTCTCCGCTAACTCTCGCAAGTTCTCGTTTTGAGGCGAAAAATCAATCTTGCCACGTTTTAACCTTGCCCAATCCAACAGGTTCTCTAGGAGCTGGAATAAGCGGTTGGCAGTTTGGCTAACACCCTCAAGCAATCTTAATTCCTTGTCGGGTTCAAGCTCTCCGTGCTTACTCTCAAGGAGCCCAGCAAGCCCTATAATGGTTGATAAAGGGCTACGAAGGTCATGGGCAATAATGGTGAGAATTTTGTCCTTCTCGGCATTTAACTCCTGCAGGGCAGTATTTTTTCTGTTAACCTCTTTTAAAATATTTTCTCGCTCAAAAACCTGTACGATATTATCGGCAATAAGATCAATCAGGGTTTGCTCCTCGTCGAGAAATGGTATGTCTATTTCGGTTGGCTTTTGCAACAGAACCACTTCTACGGAACCAATAGGCTTGTCGGTTACCCTTATTTCACTATCCAATCGATTTGATGAGTTGGAGAAATTATTGGTTTGCACAGAGTAGTCGCCCAAAATAATTCTGGCTGCGGTACCTTGGGGATCCTTAAACCCCGAAGGAATACTATTTACAACTTGATGAAGATAATGCTTTACAGAGATATCAGTTTTATGCCCCAACGAGGAGATATAGTATAGACAGTTTATCTCTTTCATTCGCTCAATAAGGGAACTCTCGGCATGTTTCAGGGCTGTAATATCATGGGCAACACCTACATATTCAACAGCATTATCTTTCAGCTTACGCACCGAACCATTTGACCTGTGCCAACGCCATTTACCATCCTTATGCAAGGCTCTATACTCAACCCCACTTTGGGGCTTTTCTGTTTCTAATACTTTTTTTAAGAACGATTTACATAGGATAACATCATCGGGATGAACAAAAGTGGCTAACGATTTTCCAATAACCTCCTTTAACTCATGCCCCAAAATATTTTGCCAATTTGGCGATACAAAAGTAAACTCACCCTGTGGACTTACCGTGTAAATAATATCGTTGGCGCTTTCAACAAGGGTTCGGAACTTCTCCTCGCTATCGCGCAGAGCATCCTCGGCAACCTTTTGCTGTGTAATATCCTCAACAATTGCTATTCCTCCTGAAATGTTTCCCTCTTTCAGGTGCATAGGTTCAATATGCGCCTTTACAAAGAGAGACTTTTCTGCTGTGATGGGCGAATAGAAACCCTCGAAATAGGCTTTCTCGCCCTGCAAGCTACGCATTATGGCGCTTACCACATCTGCATTGGGTAAATTTAGCACATTAAGCCCAATTAGCTTAGTTTTAGATGATGATCCTATAATGCTAACAAAAGTATCGTTGCAGGCGGTTATAATCCCATTTAGGTTATAGTGAAATATGCCCACGGGAGCACTATCGAATATTACCCTGTATTTCTCCTCGCTAATCCTAAGTTCCTCCTCAATGCGAGCCCTTTCAGAGATATCGAGGCAATGGCCAATGTAGCCAATAAACTCCCCATTACTGTTGTAATTTGGTGTACCATCATCCTGAATCCATCGGTAGTCACCAGTAAAATGCCTTAATCGATAGGCCATACTAAACTTTTCACGATTGTTAAAAGCATTTTTATAAATGCTAACACAACGGTCTAAATCATCGGGATGAACTCCCTCAATCCATCCATCGCCCAGCTGCTGCTCTAGCTTTTTGCCAGTAAAATCGAGCTTAACTTGAGTGAAATAGGTCCACTTCATATCGATACCCGAAGCCCAACTAAGCGACTGCCCCGAGTCGGCAAGAGTACGATACTGCAACTCCTTTTCGGCCAGTGCCTGCTCAGCCTTTTTGAGGTCGGAAATATTTCTGGCTACTCCGGCCAACCCTACCACCTCTCTATTGGGTCCAAAAATTGGCGACAATGATGTTTGGAAATACTGTTTCCCCTCAATGGAGTCGATACTCCATTCGTAAACCACGCTTTGCCCTTTAAGGGCAATGTGGTTGTGTTTTTCATGTATTTGAGCCAGCTCCTGTCCCATCATATCGGCCGAGGTTTTACCCAAATAATCGTCGGGGGTTTGATTAAACCTTTCGAGCCATCTTCCATAAACACCGGTATGCCGCTGGTTTAAATCAAGCGTAAACACCACATCATCTATAGAGGTAACAAGCGAACGGAAACGTTCCTCGCTTTGATGAAGGTCGCGTTGATATGTTACTTCATTTGTAATATCGCTAATTGTACATAGCAACACCTCTCTATCGTCGTTCTCAAAGTGGGTAATAGTGGAATGTAGCTTAACATATAGCGCAATGGCTGAATTCCCTATTCGTAAAATTGTTGAATGCTCGGTTTTTATTTCCTTTACCCTTTTTAGATGGAAGTAATATTCATCCTGACTATCGGGATGTACAAAATAATTAAATTGCTTGCCCTTAATAGTTTCACTAGTAGTGGAAAGAATTCGATAACACTCCTTATTTGCCTCAATCAGTTCGCCATCAAGAGTAAGAGAAAAGTAGCCAATGGGTGCGTGGTTAAACAGGGCTTCGAACCTGCTTTTCTGCCTATCGAGCGACTGCTGTACCCTAATTAGTTCAGCATTCTGAAGTTCTAGTTCAATCTGATAAATTTGCAGGCTTTCTACCAGCTCCTCAAGACTATTGGAAAAGTCGGCAGGATTTAACTTTTCCTTGCTACTTAATAGTTCCTCGGCCCGTTTGGCAAGCCAATCCTTTTTGGGGTTTGAGTCTGAAGACATAAGCAAGATGTATTTATACAGAAATGTAAATATACAAAAATATACACACCTTTTCCAGCAACAGTCATACCCCTACAAACATTTACAAACTAAAAAAAAGGGTGCTAACTACATACATTACAGCACATATGTATTTAGGAAAAATCTATATTAATGACTTAATAGTAGTAAGCAGATCGTCGCGGATTATTGGTTTACTAACGTAACCGTTACAACCCGCCGATATGCATCGCTCCTTATCGCCCGACATGGCATATGCAGTTAAGGCAATAATTGGAATTGTGATGCCTTTACTTCGAATAGCCTTGGTTGCCTCTATTCCGTTTATTACAGGCATCTTTACATCCATCAAAACCAAATCGATACCACTACTCTGCTCAAGCTGCTTAATGGCATCGGCGCCATTCTCAACATGAATCAGGTAAGCCTCTGTATCGGCAAGCAGCTCCTTAAGGTAAAGATAATTTACAGGCTCATCCTCGGCCACAAGAATTATTTTTCCCGAGAAGTTATACTCAACAGTATCTGATTTAACTCCCTTTTCTCCCGGTAGTTCGGGCTTAAAGGGTAGCTTAAAGAAAAATCGCGTACCCTCTTCCACATTGGAGTTTAGCCCAATGGTTCCGCCCAGCATCTCAACATAGGCTTTACAGATTGAAAGCCCCAAGCCAGTCCCTCCGTAGTTTCTTTGAGTTGTCACCTCAACTTGCCTAAAACGCTCAAAAACAAGATGCTGATTTTCTAGTGCAATGCCTATTCCAGTATCACTTACCCAAAACTCTATCTGATTATCGGTCACTTTGTACCCAATATCAATCTGTCCACCATCGGTAAATTTTATTGCATTGCTAACCAAATTGGTTACTACCTGAGTAACCTTGCTTTCATCGGTAACCATTAGGCAAGTATCATCGGAGAGATCGAGCGATAGGGTTATTTTATTCTTCTTATTATGAGCATTGTGCGTAAACATTGCCTTAACACCCCGTAGCATTTTGTTGATATTCAGCTCAGAGGTGTGAACCACTACTTGTCCTGTTTCAATTTTTGAAATATCGAGCACATCGTTAATAACCCCCAGTAGCTGGTTACACGAAGCGTTTAGCACCTCGGTGTATAGTGTTTGTTTCTCTTTGCTAAGATTTGGGCGAAGCAAAATTTCTGAGAAACCCACAATTGCATTCATGGGAGTGCGTATTTCATGGCTCATGTTGGCAAGGAATGCACTTTTAAGTGTGTCGCTCTCCTCGGCCTTTTGCCGCGCCACTGCCAACTCGCTATTAATAGAGATTATGCGCTGATTCGACTCGGTAAGCTCTTCGTTTAGGGCTAAATACTCTTCGTTTTGTTCCTTAAGACGCTGCTCGCTTTCTTTTAACTTGCTATTAATTTCTGTAAGCTCTTCGTTAAGGGCAAAGTATTCCTCGTTTTGCTCTTTAAGCTTTTGCTCACTCTGCTGCAACTTATGCTGCCAGCGCTTACGCTCTGTAATATCGAGATGAAAACCAAACATCAAGAAGGGTTTGCCCTCTTCGGTTCGCTGTGCTACTTTTCCTCTATCTAAAACCCAAACCCAATGGCCATCCTTATGCTTCATCCTGAATTCACATTCATAGATTTCGGTTTCACCATCAAAGTGTTTATGAATTAAACCCATAGCTTTGGGTGCATCATCAGGATGAACAAAATTTAGCCATGTGTCAACAGTAGCCCCTGCACCTATTTCATCCAGACTATAACCAATCATTTGTGCCCAACGCTCGTTGTAAACGGTCTGCCCTGTTTGCACGTTCCACTCCCATGTACCAACATTTGTACCCTCAATTATTCCTGCTAGTCGGGCTCGTTCATGCTTAAGCCTAAATTCAGACTCAACCCGGTCGGTAATATCCTGCACGTTTACTATCCTGTAAAGGGGTTTGCCCTCAGCATCTTTTACACCCGTAATACTCATCAGCACGGGGAATCGGGTACCATCCTTTTTTACATGCCACGATTGGAAAACGTAAAAGCCGAGTTCGTAGGCCTTTCGAATAGCCTCGGGTATTTTATGGCGCTCATTCTCTGCAAAAACAGAGGCAATAGGCATTGCATTCATTTCGTCCTGAGTATAGCCATATAGCTGAGCAAAAGCCGGATTAAACGCGCTAAAATGCTCCTCCTCTTCTTTACCCACTACAATACCCATTCGGGTCGATTTAAAAATATCTTCCCAGAGCTTAAGCTGCTCCTCTACCTTTTTGCGCTCATCGATATTGGTGATACTACCTACAAAACCTTTAAAACTGCCATACTCATCGAACTCTGGTTCGTACTGACCTAATAACCAAATATTGTTTCTCTCGTCAATATCTACCCTAAACTCAATGCTAAAATTTTTTGGCTGCTTAATATAACTACTCCAAATCTCAACTACCCGATCTAGATCAACACTACTAACAAAGTTCAGATGATTGAACCCAATGTAGCCATCGCCCTTAACACCTAATATCTCGCACCAACGGCTGTTGGCAAAAGTAATTTCACCTGTACCGCTAATTTTGTAAATACCTATTGGTGATGATTGGGATAACGACCTGAATAGCTGCTCGCTTTTTTGCAAAGCCCTAACCGATTCGCGCCTAACCTCTTGATCGTATAGCACCTTGCCAATTAGGATTGTAAATATTGGGTAGAAAACAATGATTGGTATACCCACATTACGATGAACAGCAAGGGCACTCTCTAAAGGAAGTGTAAAAGCCAACAATAGCATTGCTATGTGGACCAGAATACCAAATCCTAAAAGAAAAAGGCTTGATACTCTTTTCTCCTTAAGCTTAAACTTATAGTGAAATAAAACTCCAATTAATGCCGAAGCGGTTACAACCGACACACCCATTATTGTACCAGCACCCCCCTGAAAAATTCTGAGCACAATTGCCATACTCCCAGAAATAGCTGCAGCAATGGGGCCAAAGAAAAAAGCACACAAGCTTATTACAACCGAGCGCCCATCGAAAACTATTCCAGGGTCAAAAACCAATGGGTTTAGCATACCCATTATTGCAACCAATCCAAATAGAACACCTTGAATTGACGCTCCTATGGAAGATTTACTGTTCCACTTATTATCGATAAAACCCGAAAAAATGCTAAGCGCAACAAGCATCGACAGGTTGTAAAAAATCTCAATTGCAAACATAAACGACAGTAAATTGAGTTATGGTTTATTTACAATAGGGTAAATTTAAAAAAATACCTGTCGTGTAACACTTAAAAATAGGTGATATATCGCATTAGTAATAAGAAACTGTTTAAGTTTAAATTAGTACTTTGGTTTTCAGTTGCCACGGGCTTAAGCCCGTGGCAATTAGCAAAATGTTTTGTAGGAATAAAACTTAA
>CAZTFJ010000171.1:0-6575 GCA_964612255.1 uncultured Rikenellaceae bacterium
ACCCACTCTGGGGTGCTTAGTTTAGTTTCACATATTTTCAATCGCTATTTGCCCTCTACGAGGGCCCTTCAAATTTTAAAACGTAAAAATTAAACAGTTTCTAAGCGATGCTTCTGCTTATTTCGTTTAGGGGTATTTTTATTGTCAACCTAACCCTGGTTAAAATGGGTTAACATCGCCTGCAACGCACTCAACCAAAGAGTCGGGATTAAGCCATTTGGCAACAATTTGCATAACCCGCTCAGGAGTAATTGTGCTGATAGAGTTTAATAAACGCTGATAAAATTCGAAATCGAGATTATTGTAATTGTGTAGGCTCAAAATATTATCGGCAATGGCAAATGAACCATTAATACTGCGTAGCGCCTCACCCATTAAATAGCTGCGTACGCGGTTTAACTCATCGTTGGGCACAGGTTCTGTCGATAATCGGTGTAACTCTTTGCGAATTTCGCTTAGCGTGGCCTCGGTGTAACCTGCCCCCACATCGGTTGAGATGATGAATGCACCGCTATCGCGAAATGTTAAGATATACGAACCAATACCATAAGTATAGCCCTTCTCCTCTCGAATATTTTTCATTAACCTAGAGCCAAAGTAACCACCTAAAACAGTATTGGCAACTGCCAAATCGGGGTAATCGGGGTGCGAACGGGTAAACAGCTCGCGCCCTACCCTAATGGCCGATTGTAACGCGCCTTTCTTTTGGGTAAAAACCTGTTTCCCTTCCAACTGGGCATTGCTGACTATTTGGGCGGGTTGGGCAACAGAATTACCCCATGGCAATGTGCCAAAGTGCTCAATTACTGCATCGATATTAGCATCGGAAACGTTACCCGACAAAATGATGGTTGCTCCCTGCGAGCCAATATGGTTAGTATGATAAGACTTTAAATCGTTAGCAGAAAGACCATCATAATCGGTGGGAAGGGCAAAAGCACCATACGGATGTGATTGACCAAAAATGGTTTTAAAAAAATCCATACGCGCCAAAGTAGATGTTTTGTCCATTTCAACCATAAGGGTTTGCTTGCCTCTGCGCGCCCATATTTCCAACTCACTTAAAGGATATGAAGGTTTCTTAACAACCTCCTCAAGCATTTTGAGAGTTTGAGGTAGATATTTTGTTAACGAGTAGGCAGTGGCCTTAGCAAAATCTTTATCGGCGCTTATGCCTACAAACGAGCCCCAATAATCGAAATACTCCGAAATTTCTAGCGAACTTTTTGATGCTGTACCCTCAGTCATTAACGACATGGCACTTGAGGCCACCAGCTTTCGCTGCTGATACCTAGAGCCTGCATTAAAAACCAAATCTATTCGGCAAACATCAACATCGCCCTCATTAATTACTAGCAGCCTACTGCCATTAGACAGGCTAACAACATTAGGTTTTGGAAAAGAAATACCATCGGTAAGATGTACGGTTGGTGCTATGGCTCTATTTATCATTACCTATTATTTACAATATAATATACACTTTAACTATTTTATTGCTATTTACTTTCAGCAATATAGTATAATACTGATGAATTATCAGAACGAAACAAATTGGCTGCAACTCTTTTAATATCGGTAGCACTTACCTTTAGATACTGTTCTACTGTTGTATTAATATAATTAGCATCGCCAAGCAACTCATTGTAGCATAAATTCATAGCCTTATCGGTTGCGCTGGTAAGGCCAAAAGTATAGGTCGATTCAAACCTATTCTTCACCTTGTTCAGCTCGTACTCATCAATATCATCGTTAATCAACCTGCTTAGCTCTTCAAAAACATACTGTTCGGCCTGCTGCAGGGTGATACCATCGGCGGGCCGGCCGGTTACAACAAAAAGCCCCTCGTCAATATCGCCAGTAATAAAGGCGTCGATACTGCTAAATATGCTTTGCTTCTTAACCAGCTGCTGAAAAAGTCGCGACGACTTTCCGTTTGCCATAATATCGCTAATCATATCGGTAGTAGCATAATCGGGGTGCAATTTATTACACATATGAAAAGCTATATAAAGGGAGTTGAACGGCACATCGCGTTTCACCTCGAGCCTGCGCTGTTGGTTTTGAACAGGCTCTTTGGGAAGTTCCTTAACCATCACATCTCGCTTAGGAATGGAGCCAAACCAATGCTGAACTAACTTTTGCACCTGTTCAACTTCGCAATTACCAGCCACACAAAGTATGGCATTGTTTGGGGCATAGTGATTAAAGAAAAAAGACTTCACCTCGTCGAGCGAAGCATTTGTAATATGCGCCGTTTCCTTGCCAATTGTTGGCCACTGGTAGGGATGCACCTTGTAGGCTAATGGGCGAAGCAATAGCCACACATCGCCATAGGGTTGGTTAAGATAACGCTGGTTAAACTCCTCTACCACCACGCTCTTTTGCACATCGAGGCTTTGCTGCGAGAACGCCAAGCTAAGCATGCGGTCGCTCTCGAGCCAAAAGGCTGTTTCGATATTCTGCTTTGGAAGAGTAATGTAATAATTTGTAAGGTCGCTACTGGTAAAAGCGTTGTTCTCGCCGCTGGCACGCTCTACCGGATCGTCGTAATTGGTAATATTTACAGAGCCACCAAACATAAGATGCTCAAACAGATGGGCAAAACCCGTTCGGTTAGGATCTTCATGCTTAGACCCCACATTATACAACAAGTTTACTGTAACCAAAGGGGTAGATTCATCGGAATGGACCAAAACCCGAAGGCCGTTATCTAAAGTAAATTTCTCGAATTTAACCATATAAACATTATTTGCTGCGCAAGGTAGCAATTATAAAACTTGCAAAGATTACAGAAGGTATTTAATGGGATTTTACACCACTACAAATTTAAAAAGTATAGTGTATAGAATTCCTAGAAGCATAACGACTTTCGAAAAATTGCTAACGGAATGATAATCGGACTTACTTTTAGCCGAGAGCAACCTAATCATCAAAATAAAAATGGGGATAATTAGGGCAACTATCATGTATGCAAAGGTATAGTAGTCGAACATACCATTGGTTAAATAGTTTAGGTATGCACCAAACAGATAGGCCAACACCACAATGGTGAACATAAGAATACCAGCCCCAATATGCTGCGTAGTTTTAACACCAAGCACTAAGGGTAGCGTACGACGGCCATACTCGTTATCGCCTTCCACATCTTCGATATCCTTTACAATTTCGCGAAAAAGGGTAAGTATGAAAGCAAAAATGGCATACCCTAATACCCAATATATTAATTCGTTAAATACTGATTTTGATAAGGCCAACTGCTGCCAGTATTTTGAGTAAAGCAGAGGTAACTCGAAAAGCATTGGCATTAGAGGAACAATAGCTGTAAGGGAAGCAACCAAAATGTTACCAATAAGAAACTGACGCTTGTAGGTGGTAGAGTAAAACCAAAGCAAACCCGGCACCAAAAGAAATACCAACGATAAAAATGGTTTTGCAATAGAAAAAGCAACAATAACACCTAAAAGAACCCCTATACCGCTAAGAATCCAATGCAGGGTAATTGCAAATCGACGCGATACATCTTTGCCCACAATAACTGTTTTGGGGCGGTTTATTAAATCGGTCTTTGTATCAAAATAATCGTTAATAACATATCCGGCAGCGGTTATAAAACCTGTTGAAAGCACCAATAGCAAAAAGAGAAACTCGCCTAGTTGCAAATCCATATACTTGGTTGCAAGCAAAGGTTGCATTATAAAAAAACGGATTGCATACATTGTTAGAGCTACAATAATTAAATTTTTGTACCTCACTAAGCGAAGAACTTTTGCCACCATAACCGTTACAGTTTAAAATTTTTATCGTTTAACCAAACGCCCTTTAGCTTAAGCACCTGCTCAATTACATCGCGTACACAGCCTTTTCCACCGCCAAAATTGGAGATGTACGATGAGATCTCAATAATTTCGGTTGCCGCATCGGCAGGACAAGTGGCAAACCCCACCCTTTGCATAACCTCGTAATCGGGTAAATCGTCGCCCATATACAATATTTCTGATAGCTCCAAACCATACTTAAACCGATAATCCTCTAGAGCCTCAACCTTATCGGTTGCTCCTAGGTATATATCGGTAACACCCAACCCGCGGAACCTCTCTCGCACCGACTCGCTTTTTCCACCAGAAATAATAGCAACCGGAAAGCCGTGCTGAATAGCTTTATTAACAGCATATCCGTCGCGAGTATTGGAGGTGCGGAGCAATTCGCCCGACGAGTGAATAACCACCATACCATCGGTAAAAACACCATCGACATCAAAAGCAAAAGCCTTAACATTGTGGAGCTGCTCTTTAAAATTCTTCATTCGTATTATGTTTTGTATTTTATTCGTTTGCTTGTTTTATGTTAAGAATGCTACTGCTGATATTCAGGTACAAATCCCGAATATCGTTATCAATATGGCTTAGCAGCCCCATATGTTTCTTAATAGTTTCGGAATCGCCACGAATGGCAGGGCCTGTTTGTGATTTTAGCGGATTGCCCATAAGCGCTTTCTCGATAGTTTCGACAATTAGCGGTTGTAAAAGCTTAAAATCGAAGTTGTTTTCTTGCGCCAAGAGTTGTGCTATGGCCAACATATGATTTACAAAGTTACATGAAAAAACTCCTGCCAGATGAAGCATTTGACGCTGGTTACTATTCATCTCGAGCGGATTACCACCAAGCAACTTGGCAAGCTGGGTAAGCAAATCAAGATCGTTACTACTGCTTGCCTCAAGGCAAAAAGGCACATTGCTTAGGTTTGCATCGCGCCCCTTAGTGAAAGTTTGAAAAGGGTAAAAAACACCCACCCTACTAGAGATAGGCTGTAGCACCTGCATAGGCGTGCTACCACTAGTATGAACCACCAGACCATTAATACCACGCAAACTATTTGCAATGCTTACAATGGCAGAATCGGGAACTGCCAGAATATACAAATCGGCATTAAGAGTTACCGCATTAATATCAACAGTAAAGGGTGCATTTACTATACCAGCCAACTCTTTGGCATTAGCCACACTCCTACTTACTACTTGCAAAATATTAAAATTGTGTGCTGTAAGCGCTTTAGCCAGCTGAGTAGCCACGTTGCCTGCACCAAAAATCACAACCCTAAGAATTTTGTTATCAAGCATATTCATAACAATGAAATTTTGGGGAAATGTGGGGTTTTGCGATAGCTAAGATAGCTGAATATTTTTGAATAAATAAAAGGGGGCAACTCCTAAAAATTACCCCCTTTCTTTTAAAACCAACTCTAACCAATAGTTGAGCTACAGCCTACTATTGGAACTAAACATACACAACAATTTTTTCGACCTGATTGGTACGGCTAAACAGCTCATGCGAAACGCCTTTGGGAATACGCTTCAATGCCAAACGCTTTGGTTTAATTGCTTGGTTACGCCAATGAACCTCAATGGCACTCTCGTCTGCTTTAACAAGTTTTATTGGAGTACCACATAAGGTTAGGTTCAAGTAATCGGCTGAATCTTTAATAAAGTCATTCTCGCTTAGTAATATTGGTAAGATGTAAATTTCGCCATCGTTTATTATAATTCCCAGCTCGTTGAAACGGCTAAGAAAATCTTCCTTAACCTGACCTGTTAAGCCTGGTTGCTGTGCACCCATCATTGATGGGGTATGCGAATAGGGGTCGGTTGGGAAGGCTCCGTAATTCTTCGGATTTTTGTGCACTCCTATTCCCTGCTTAACCTTATGGTAGTATTCGGCAAGCGGTTTTAGCTGTTCTTGCTCATAACCTTTTTCTGCAAAATCAACAATATTCTCGCCAAGCGTTAGCAGCAATTTCGAAACCAAATGCCAGTATATTGAGCCTAATCCCTCGTACTTGTAGAACGAACCCGAACGACCAGTAAAGTATCGATGCTGAAAAATATCCTCATAAATCTGACAAACCAGCTCTGTTTCCGATTCAATTAGCGAACTATCAATACCCTCGGGCAAATCACGCAAAGCATGCTGCAAATGGCTCACATTTTTAAACGATGCATTAAAATGGTAGTTACCCTCAATATCTTTTAGAACAATTTGCTTATTACCAACATGTACAAGTTTTTTTAGCAATTTAGATTTTTCGATTTTTGCCGAAGGGATAACATTTTTTGAATAAAACAGACATTACAATTTGACCTCGGATTTTGTAAAAGCGCTTAAAGCAACACAAAAGCCTACCATACAATTAAAATATCATTGGTAAATTTCGGCTAATGCTTTTTTTTAGCCAATTTTGTTCCTTAATATTAACAAATGGTAGATACAGGGCGACAAATACCAGTGGTGACACTAACAACCGATTGGGGGCAACACGATTACTACGTGGGAATGCTCAAGGGTAGCCTTTTGTCGTCGGACCCGCAGCTGCGCATTGTTGATTTATGCCATGATGTAACAAGCTTTAATATGCACAATGCCGCTTTTGTGGTTAAAAACAGCCATAAATATTTCCCCAACGGCACCATTCATTTAATACTGGTTAATAGCGAGGACAGTCAAAATTCGAGATTACTAATTATAAAAGCAAACAATCAGTACTTTGTAACACCCGACAACGGTATGGTGGGGCTACTTTT
>CAZTFJ010000172.1:0-3769 GCA_964612255.1 uncultured Rikenellaceae bacterium
AGAGCAAGGAGGAAGCCCGCCTTATTGCCGAGGAGCAAGCCCGCAAAGAGGCCGAGCGGGTTAGGCTAGCCGAGGAGGCTCGCAAAAAGGCCGAGGAGGAAGCCAGGATTGCCGAACAGGAGCGAGTTCGCAAGGAGGCAGAGCAGCGCCGTTTGGCCGAAGAGGCTCGTGAGAAGGCCGAGGAGGAGGCTCATCAGGCCGAACTGGAGCGTCAGCGCAAGGAGGCCGAGGCTCGTGCCCTAGCCGAAGCTAAGAGCAAGGAGGAAGCCCGCCTTATTGCCGAGGAGCAAGCCCGCAAAGAGGCCGAACGGGTTAGGTTAGCAGAGGAGGCTCGCAAAAAGGCCGAGGAGGAAGCCCGTAAGGCTGAAGAGGAGCGCATTAGGCTCGAAACCGAAAGGATACGAGAACAAGAGGAGATTATGCGTCAACAGCTGCTGGCTGAGCAAAAAAAGAAACAGGAGGAGCTGGCAAGGCAAGCTCAGGAGCGCAGGCTAAAAATTATGGCTCAACAGAGTACTGAAAGGGGTAAACCTATAACGGTCGAAAATTTAGCGGAAAAGTACAGCAAGGAGAAAACGGTAGAGCATTATGAACTAAATATGATTCGGGTTACTCGAACCGTTATAAATAGAAACGAGGTAATTACTTTTTATACCCAGGTTAGGCACGATAATGGATCCGTTTATCACTTTAAAAATGGCGACTATATATCGGCTTGGCAGTATAATAGCGAAACAAAGTAGTACTTAAACAACATCTTTCTTATTTAATATGCAAGTTTTCACCACAGCCTGTCCTCGCAATTGCTATAGTACTTGTACATTTAACGTTTATGTCGATAAGGGCAAAGTGGTTAGCATTGAGCCTAATACCAATAATAAGGCAACACCAGAAGGTGCTTGTTTAAAGGGGCTAAGCTACGTGGAGAGGGCAAACTCACCCGACCGTATTCTTTATCCTCACAAAAGGGTTGGCAAAGGCAAGTTTAACCGTATTAGCTGGGATGAGGCTTTTGACACGATTGCCGCAAAGCTAAAGTATTTTAAAGAGCAATATGGTTCGCAAAGCGTATTGTTTTACTACGCTAGCGGTATGTCGGGCTTAATAAATGAGCTTAGCGGAAAGTTTTGGCGCGAGATTTACGGTGGAGTTACAACCGTGTACGGTAATCTTTGCTGGCCTGCTGGGCTGGAGGCTACTCGTCTTACTCTTGGCGAGAATAAGCATAATGTTCCATGGGATTTGGAGAACGCCAAGCTAATAGTGTTTTGGGGTAAAAATCCTGCCGAGAGCAATATTCAGGAAATGATTCCTCTGGGAAAAGCAATTGATAATGGTGCACAGCTTATTGCCATCGATCCTCGTCGAACCGAATCAACCCAAAGGGCTGCGATGCTTTTACAGCCAACACCTGGAACCGATGCTGCCTTGGCTCTGGCTGTTGCCAATTTGCTCATTAAGAACAATTGGATTGATAAGGATTTCATCGATCAGCATGTGCTGGGGTTCAATGAGTTTAAAGAGCATGTTAAGGACTTCTCTTCGCGTTGGGCCTCAGAAATAACAGGAATTTCAGAGGAGCTAATCAGTAATCTAGCTTGGAGCATTGGTAATATAAAGCCCATGACCCTTATCCCAGGCTACGGTATGCAGCGGTATAGCAACGGTGGTCAAACTGTGCGTTGCTTGCTTGCGCTCTCGGTGCTAACTGGAAATATTGGTAAACCGGGTGCTTGCTGGCATTACGCCAACCTGCAAAGCTACGTGTTCGACGATGTTCTTGAGCCCAATAGCTACTATCCACCAGAAACCCCCGATGGTATTACCCGTCGCTCCATCGCAACGGCTCGCCTTGGGGTCGATATGCTGGCTACTACCAATCCCGAGCTTAAAATGGTATGGGTTGAGCGGGGTAACCCAGTAGCGCAAAATCCCGATACCAATAACGTGTTAAAAGCGTTCCGCAACCTTGACTTTAGGGTGGTGGTTGAACAGTTTTTTACCGATACCGCCTTAGAAGCCGATATTGTATTGCCAGCTAAAAATATGTTTGAGCAGAGCGATATTATTGGCTCTTACTGGAATCCATACGTTCAGCTTAAGCAGAAGGTGTTAGAACCTGCAGGCGAGGTGATGCCGGAGAATGAAATCTACTACTATTTGGCATTAAAACTTGGTTTGAGTAAAGATGAGGTGGAAAATGTGCTAATACCACCCGGTGATGCTGGCGTAGAGCAGTTCCTAAATAATAAGTTGAAAAAATTCCCGGAGCTATCGCTTCAAAATCTTAAGCAGGGACCAGTTTTGGCTCCTGGATTAGAAGAAATTGCCTTTGCCGATCACAAATTTGCTACTCCCAGTGGCAAAATTGAACTTTACTCTGAGCAAGCCCCCAGATTATGGGATGTTAATCCTTTGCCTACTTTCGAGGTACCTGACGAAGGATATTCTCCTCACAGTAAATTTGAGGAATATCCTCTTTTTCTAATGAGCCCTAACACAAAAAACCGTATCCACTCTCAGTTTGGCAATCTGCAGATTATAAAAATGCTTATCCCAGAGCCATTTGTTGAGATTAATCCCTACGATGCTCAGCAGCGCGGTATTAGTAATGGCGATAAGGTTAGAGTATTTAATGCACGGGGCGAGGTTACTATTACAGCCCAGCTAACCTATTCACTCCGAATGGGGTGCGTGGTTATTCATAATGGTTGGTGGGCTACCCAGGGCTGCTCGCTAAACGTGCTTTCTTGCGGCCGCGAAACCGATATGGGCCACGGCACAGCCTTCCACGATAATAGGGTGGAGGTGGTGATGGCCAACTAAAGATAGGGTATATGCGATTATTCTTTTATATCACCATACTTTTTGTGCTGCCGTATAGCTTATTGGCACAACCAAATGTGCAGTTTTCGAAAGAAGAGGTGGTCTCAGACCTAGAATATTTACGCCAGTTACTAGTTGATGCCCCTTACGATGTATATGCATACATTACTGAGCAAGAGTTCGAATCGGCTTATTTATGTACTAAAAGTTCTATAGCAAGCGATTCTTTGAACTTGTTAGAGACAATAAAGCTTTATCAGGGATTGATTTCTAAGATAAATATTGGTCATACTGGCATCGATTTTCCTGCACAGCTATACGTGCAGTATGCACAGGAGGGAGGTGCTGTTTTTCCTCTTGAGATAGCCATTGAATATGATAAGCCCTTAGTGCGTAAAAACTGGTCAGGTAACCACATCATAAATATTGGTTCAGAAATTTTAAGTATAAACGGAGTACCTATGGCCACAATCTTATCCAGAATATATACACAGATATCGGCCGAAAGTATTTACTTAAAAAATGCAAAACTCGAGCTGTATTCATTCCCAAGATACTACTGGTTGGTTTTTGGAAAGCAGGATAACTTTGAAGTAGAGACCAAATACAACGGGATAATTAGCAAGCATAAACTTAAAGCCGTAGATGTAATTGAGGGTTTTGAAATGAAACGAACCGAGATCATTAACGGAAAGCAAAAGCTTGTATTTTATGGGCATTCGGCATATTTAAACCCAGGAAACTTTGCTGGTAATGAGGTTGTTTATCGTCAGTTTATCGATTCTGCCTTTGTGCAGATTAATAATGCTCATAGTCGGAATCTTATTATTGATTTAAGAAACAACGGCGGAGGCAACGACTCTTTTAGTGATTACTTGGTATCCTATTTTTCATTCAATCTTCGGGATAAAATTTCGTAAATTTTATCCCGGCGGCCAACGCA
>CAZTFJ010000172.1:3779-6539 GCA_964612255.1 uncultured Rikenellaceae bacterium
TTTCAAGTGGAATTCGAGTTTTACACTTAAAACTAGCCAGCAGCTCAAATCATACGTTAGAGCTAACAGCGATACCACTTCAGATTACAATCAACAAATACTAGCGCATGACAATGGTGAAATCTTTAGCTATGCATTTCCTGAATATCAGCCGCAACCTAATCACAAGCAGTTTAAAGGTAAAGTTTATGTTCTTGTCAATAGGCAATCGCATTCTCAGGCAGCTGTAATGGCTGCCCAAGTTCAAGACTACAATTTTGGAGTGGTGGTTGGAGAGGAAACTGGAGACTATCCAACATTGTATGCATCTATTTTTCCGGTAAAACTTCCCAATACTGGAATTACCGTTAATATTTCGAAAGGATACATTGTTCGTGTTAATGGGAATACCCAAGAAAAAGGAGTAGTTCCCGATATTTATATTAAAGATTATCTGCTCGATGAGGAGGATGAAATACTGAACGAATTGCTAAAGAGGTTGGCAGAGAGCTATACCTTAAACAATTAAAAAATCTATATCATGAAAAAAGTTCTACTATTCCTTGCAAATGGCTTTGAGGTACTTGAAGCTAGCGTTTTTATTGATGTTATGGGATGGAATTACCTTGAGGGTGATGGTACAACCAAACTCTATACCTGTGGGTTGCAAAAAGAGATTGTAAGTTCCTTTAATCAAAGAGTTTTAGTTGATCTTTTAATTGATGAGGTTGATGTAGAATCTTTTGATGCATTAGCAATTCCCGGTGGTTTTGAGGAGTATGGCTATTATTCCGATGCATTCGATAACAGGGTGCTTAATTTGATAAAATCGTTCAATGATTGTAACAAGATCATTGCATCTATATGTGTTGCTGCCTTACCGCTAGGGAAAAGTGGTATTTTACAAGGTAAAGATGGTACTACCTATAATTCCCCAAAAAGACGCGAGGCTCTGCAAAGCTATGGAGTAAATCTTGTTGGAAAGCCTATTGTGCAAACGGGGAATATTATTACTTCTCACGGTCCATCTACTGCAATAGATGTAGCATTTTTACTTCTCGAACACCTAACCTCTATAGCAAACGCCCAAACGGTTGCCCAGCTAATGGGGTTCGACAAGTAATTTTGTTGATGACACTACTGTAGTTTTAGTGGAAATATTTTGGGCCGTAAGCACTAAGACCAAAGTTGGAAGAGTTGCTTTTTTAATTTGAAACAAAAATGTTAATTCTGGTGTTAAACCAGAGTTAGAAACCTTTTAACTACAAATTTCACGATGAAATCGTTAGTGTTCATATTGTTATTAGCGGCAGTAGCTACTCAAGGTTTTGCCCAAATAAAGTACGAGAAGGAGTCGCGAATTAAAAAAAGTGACGTTCCCGCCAATGCTATAAAGTATGTTGATTTGTTTCAGTTTAAAAAGAAAGTTAAATGGTACAATGAGACTGGCCTCGACAGAACCACTTTTGAGGCAAAAACCAAGTATCAGGGCAAAATTATAAGTATCGAGTTTAACGAAAATGGTGAATTGGAAGATGTTGAAATTATTGTTAAGCCCAGCGAAATACCCGTAGAGACGAAAAGTAAAATAGACAAGTATTTAACCAATTTGTATGGCAATTTTTCAATTGATAAAATCCAGATACAGTATTTAGGAAATAAGCAAAAGATTTATAGCTACCTGCAGAATAATGGTACATCTGCCGATGTGGTAATTAATTACGAAATTGTAATATCTACCAAGTTACAGGGTAGCTTCACTATGCTAGAGTACTTGTTTTCCGAAGAAGGAGATTTTATTCAAAAACAGCAGATTGTATTAAAAAGAACAGACAATATAGAGTTTTAGCTATGAACCGTATTCTTTTAACCCTTTTACTCATATTTTCAATTCAATTAGTTGGCAGAGCCCAAAGCACATTTGAAATTGGTTTTTTACCCTCACTCAATATCAATAAGAAACTACCAAAAGACTGGGCATTAAACTTTAAGGCAGAGTCAAGGCAATCAATAGTGAAAGAGGGGTTCAATTATCAGTACCTACTAACCGATATTTCGTTTGCGGCTTCCAAAAAAGTAAGCATTAACACATCAGTTGCCTTCGGATATTTGGCAAGCATTAACGACAATGGTGTCAAAAACAGAACATTTCAGCATATCGCATTTGTGAAAAGATATATAAATTTTAGATTATCGCATAGATTTTTAGCCGATCAAACATTTCAAAAAGATGATGATCCCGAATTTAGGTTTCGATATAGAATTTCGTCCGAGATACCTTTGCAAGGGGCATCGCTCGATACACAGGAGCTATACTTAAAACTCAACAATGAGTATTTAAATTCCTTTCAAAACAGTAGCTACGATTTGGAGATTAGGACATCAGCCCTGCTGGGCTATACCATTTCGCCCAGTAATAAGTTCGAGCTTGGCCTCGACTACAGAATCGATTCTTTTGTAAATGCTAATACCAGAAATAGGCTGTGGATTGGAGTTAATTTTTATAGTTCCATTTAATTGTTTTTAAACAACGTTAGCATACATCCCCAGAGGGTAGGGCAAATAAGTCTATCATACTATTGCTCCAAGTTCTATGAACATTAAACCCCAAACCCCAAACTTTAAACCCTAAACCCTAAACCTTAAACCCTAAACTCTAAACCTTAAACTCAAAACCCAGTACTTCATTGACGCTGACAGCTTGCCTGCACTTTCCTTTGGCAGGGACCTTCGGACGATGGCAGGTCATCCAATCAACCAATCATCCAATCATCCAATCAT
>CAZTFJ010000173.1:0-6444 GCA_964612255.1 uncultured Rikenellaceae bacterium
TACAGCATGACCTTGCCAAAATGGATGGTGTGTTCCTTAAGGCTGGCGACTATACCGAAGCGCTCGACTACGACGTGGACTGGGAGTTTACCCCAATTGCAAAACCCGGCGATACCGTTATTGCTGGCGATTGGCTTGGCGAAGTACCCGAAAACTGGGCTAGCCATAAAATTATGGTGCCATTTAAATTTAAAGGTTCGTACACCGTTAAATCAGTGGTTGATAAAGGTAACTACAAGGTTAACGAAACAATTGCAGTGCTTACCGATAACGATGGCAACGACATTGAGGTTACCATGGAGCAAAAATGGCCTGTTAAAATGGCTATTACTGCTTTTAAAGATAAGCCCAGACCATTTAAAATTATGGAAACTGGAGTAAGGGCAATCGATACCTTTAACCCTATTGCCGAGGGTGGTACAGGCTTTATTCCCGGCCCATTTGGTTGTGGTAAAACCGTACTTCAGCACGCCATATCAAAACAAGCCGAAGCCGACCTTATTGTTATGGCTGCTTGTGGTGAGCGTGCAAACGAGGTAGTAGAAATTTTTGCCGAGTTCCCTCACCTTGAAGATCCTCGCACTGGCCGTAAGCTAATGGAGCGTACCACAATTATTGCAAACACTTCAAATATGCCCGTTGCGGCTCGTGAAGCATCCGTGTACACAGCAATGACTATTGCTGAGTACTACCGCTCAATGGGTCTTAAAGTATTGCTGCTGGCCGACTCAACCTCGCGCTGGGCTCAGGCTCTTCGCGAAATGAGTAACCGTATGGAGGAACTGCCTGGCCCCGATGCGTTCCCAATGGACCTTCCGGCTGTTATTGCAAACTTCTACTCAAGGGCTGGTTTAGTGTACCTTAACAATGGCGAAACCGGCTCGGTAACCTTTATTGGAACTGTATCGCCTGCAGGTGGTAACCTTAAAGAGCCAGTAACAGAATCAACCAAAAAGGCTGCCCGTTGTTTCTACGCCCTATCGCAGCAACGTGCCGACAGTAAGCGTTACCCCGCTATCGATCCAATGGAATCGTATTCAAAATATCTAGAGTACCCCGAAATTATGGAGTACCTAAATAGAACCATCGACGAGAATTGGGTGGAAGATGTGCTAAAGGCCAAAAACTACGTGCAAAAAGGTAAGGAAGCTGCAGAGCAGATAAATATTCTTGGCGACGACGGTGTGCCTATCGATTACCATGATAGGTTCTGGAAAGCGGAGCTAATCGACTTTATTATCTTACAACAAGATGCATTTGATAAGATTGACTCTTCATGCCCGCTTAAACGTCAAAAGTATATGCTCGATAAGGTGATTAATATTTGCGGAATGGAATTTAAATTTGAACACTTTGAGGAGTGCTCTAAATTCTACAAGAATGCTATTAACGCCTTACGACAAATGAATTACTCTGTATTTGAGAGCGAAGAGTTCAACAGCTACGAGAAAGAAATTGATACTTTACTAAACGAAAGAAAGGCAGAATAATGGAAACAAAAGCTTTTCAGAAAATTTATACCCAGCTCGTTGGTATTACTAAAGCTACCTGTACCCTTAAGGCGCAGGGAGTGTCAAACGAGGAACTGGCAATGGTACACGGTAGGCTTGCCCAGGTTGTAAAAATTTATGGCGATATGGTTACCCTACAGGTGTTTGGTGGTACCGAAGGAATTCCTACCAATGCCGAGGTGGTATTTTACGGCGAACCACCCAAGCTGAAAGTTGGCGACGACCTAGCCGGTCGATTCTTCAATGCATATGGTCAGCCTCTTTTTGGCGGAACTGAGATTGAAGGCGTTGATCGCGAAATTGGTGGTCCATCGGTAAACCCCCTTAAACGTAAGCAGCCCTCGGAGCTAATTGCTACTGGTATTGCTGGTATTGACCTAAACAATACGCTGGTAACCGGACAAAAAATCCCATTCTTTGCCGACCCCGACCAGCCTTACAACCAGGTAATGGCTAACGTGGCGCTTCGTGCACAGGCCGATAAGATTATTCTTGGTGGTATGGGGCTTACCAACGACGACTTCCTGTACTTTAAAAATGTATTTGAAAACGCAGGTGCACTCGACCGCATTATTTGCTTTGTAAACACTACCGAGCAACCACCAGTTGAGCGTTTGCTAGTACCCGATATGGCGCTTACAGCTGCAGAGTACTTTGCAACTGAAAAAAATCAGAAAGTACTTGTGCTACTAACCGACATGACCCTTTACGCCGATGCCTTGAGTATTGTATCGAACCGAATGGATCAGATCCCCTCGAAAGATTCAATGCCCGGTTCGCTTTATTCCGACTTGGCTAAGATTTACGAGAAAGCGGTACAGTTCCCCGATGGCGGCTCAATTACCATTGTGGCGGTAACAACCCTCTCGGGTGGCGATATTACCCATGCTATCCCCGATAACACTGGTTATATTACCGAGGGACAGCTGTTCCTGCGTACCGACTCGGATACAAACAAGGTTATTGTTGACCCATTCCGTAGTCTGTCGCGCCTTAAGCAGCTGGTTATTGGTAAGAAAACCCGTGAGGATCACCCACAGGTAATGAATGCAGCCGTTAGGCTTTATGCCGATGCTGCTAACGCCAAAACGAAACTTGAAAACGGTTTCGACCTTTCTGATTACGACGAGCGTTGCCTTAAGTTTGCCCATGATTACTCTATCAAACTTTTGGCTATTGACGTAAACATTGAGATTGAAGCGATGCTTAACCTGGGCTGGGAACTTTTTGCTAAGTACTTTACTAAAGCCGAGGTTGCTATTCGTCAGGAACTGGTTGATAAGTACTGGCCAGCCCAACAGTAAAACAATTTGCTATGGCAATAAAATTTCAGTTTAATAAAACTTCGCTTAACGAGCTTAACAAGCAGCTAAAAATCCGACAGCGAGCACTGCCTACCCTTAAAAATAAGGAGTCGGCGCTGCGAGCTGAGGTGAAGCGTGCAAAGGATAAAGCCAAGGAGTTGGAGCAAATTCTTGAAACCAAGATGCGCGACTACGACTACATGGTGAGCCTTTGGGGTGAGTTTGAACAGAATCTCATCAGCGTTGAGGATGTTAAGCTTAGCATAATAAAAATTGCCGGCGTACGAATACCTGTTTTGCAAGATGTAATATTTAATGTGAAAGATTACAGCCTTTTTGCTCGTCCTTTCTGGTATCCCGCAGGTGTGCAAATACTTAAGGAGTTGGCTAGTATAGGCATCGAGAGCGTTTTTTATAGCGAGAAGATGCGTTTGCTAGACCATGCCCGAAAGAAAACCACGCAAAAGGTAAATCTGTACGAAAAGGTGCAAATACCCGGCTACGAAACCGCCATAAGGAAAATTAAACGCTTTATGGAGGATGAAGAAAACCTTGCTAAGTCGTCGATGAAAATCGTAAAAACCCGACAGCAGAATATGGAGGTAGAAGCATGATAGTACCAATGATCAAATACGGATTCCTGGTATATCACCGCGATTTCGACTCTTTTCTGAGCAGGTTGCAGGAGCAGGGAATGGTTGATATTGAAAAGCACACCAAGGCGCTATCCGAAGAGGAGCGTAGCCTTATGAGCGACATTAACCAGTATTCCCAAATCCTAAAAGACCTTAAGTCAAGAGCATCGCAGCTCGACCAGGTACCCAAGGCAACACCGGCAAACTCCAATGACATTATTGAGGAGTACGACAATTTGCTTAGAGAGAAAGAGCAAGTTGAAAACTCTATACGTAAAGCGCAAAAGGACTTGAACGATGTTCGCCCTTGGGGGAGTTTTAGCATCGATTTGCTAAAGAAACTAAACGACTCGGGACTGAAAATTAGATTCTTTGTAACCAACGAGAAAGCTTTTAACGAGGATGCTCTAAGCGAGCTAAATGTTGAAGTGATTAACGATGAGGCCGGACAAGTTTACTTTGTACTTATCCAGCAAGGCAACGACGATATTACTCTTCCAATTGATGCAGTTGAAGTGAAAGCCCCAGCCTATTCGGCTTCGGGTAAAGAGGCCGATATTGCTTCATTTAGGGGACGGAATACCGAGATTGAAACTCGCCTTAATCAGCTTACCCATTTCATCCCACAACTTGAAGACGATAAGGATGAACTGGTAAATAAGCTGGAGATAAATACCGTAACCCTTAGCGCCGACAAGCAGGCCGACGATAAGGTGTTTGTGCTCACAGGATGGGTGCCCCAACCTCAGAATGAGGACTTTGTAAAGTTTCTCGAGAACGAGAGTATTATTTACGTTTCCGAAAAGGCTAAAAAAGAAGATGATGCCCCAATCCTGCTTAAAAACAACAAGTTTGCAAAGCTCTTCGAGCCTATTGGAAGCCTGTTTACTAGCCCTACCTATGGCGAGCTAGACCTAACCCCTTTATTTGCACCATTTTTCATGATGTTTTTTGGCTTTTGCCTTGGCGATGCAGGTTACGGACTAGTTATGCTCATTGGCGCCAGCTTGTATAAGTTTAAGGCCAAAAAGGAGATGCGCCCAATTCTTTCGTTGGTTCAGTGGTTGTCACTGTCAACAGTTATATTTGGTGTAATTACAGGTACGCTTTTTGGCATCGAGCTGGTTAACGTATCAATACCATTTGTTGAGAAGTTTAAAAGCATTTTCCTCGATCAAAACCAGCTGTTTGCTCTGGCACTTGTTATTGGCGCAATTCAGATTGTTTTTGCTATGTTCGTCAAGGCTGCTAATCAAATTAGGCTTTGGGGATTTAAGCATGCCATTGCAACCTTTGGCTGGTTACTTCTAATTATTGGATCGGCAGCATTTTATGGCCTGTCGAAGTTAGAGGGGCTTAACGTTGAATTTATGGGCTTAGGCCATAAAATTACCCTTGGCATTGCTGGGGTAGGAATTATGTTCTTTAATAGTCCGGGTAAGAATCCATTTGTGAATGTTGGGCTTGGATTATGGGATACCTACAACATGGTAACTGGCCTGTTTGGCGATATCCTATCGTACATCCGTCTGTTTGCCCTGGGCTTGTCAAGCGCAATTTTGGGTAACGTTTTCAATAGCCTAGCTTTTGGGATGTCACCCGATATTCCGGTAGTGGGTGCCATTGTAACCATAATTATTTTGGTTGCTGGCCACTCAATCAACCTTTTCATGTCGGCGTTAGGCTCGCTAGTTCACCCAATGCGTTTAACATTTGTAGAGTTTTATAAAAACGCAGGTTTTATTGGCGGTGGAAAAATTTATCAACCCTTTCAGAAAAAAAGTAAACAAACAATTTAATTAACTAGTTGAATAACAATAAATTTAAACATTATGGAACCAATTATTTTTGCTTACATCGGAATCGGTATTATGATCATCCTATCGGGTGTTGGTAGCGCCTTTGGCGTAACCTATGGTGGAAACGCTTCTATTGGATCAATGAAAAAAGATCCATCGGCTTTTGGTAACTATATGGTGCTTAGCGCGCTTCCCGGAACTCAGGGTTTGTATGGTTTTGCTGGTTACTTTATGCTTGCTGGGTACCTTACCCCTGAAATTACTTGGGCTGGTGCTGGTGCAATTTTTGGCGCTGGTATTGCCATGGGATTTGTTGGACTTTTCTCGGCTCTTCGTCAGGGACAGGTATGTGCCAATGGTATTGCTGCCATCGGGTCTGGTCACAAGGTATTTGGTAACACCCTAATCCTTGCAGTATTCCCAGAACTTTACGCTATTGTTGCGCTTGCAGCCGTTTTCCTAATCGGACAATCGTTAGCATAAATACCTAATATTTTACTAGCCCCCTGCAGCACAGCTCAGGGGGTTTTTTATTGCCTTTAAATTTTGCTTAGTGCCCTCGTTATCCTTTGTAAAATCATATTTATGATGATTTAATTATTCTACGAAGCTCAGCAATTGTACATTTTAATACCAAAGATAATGATGATAGTATACATGTATTATTAAATGGGATAGCTAATGAACAAGCAATTGGTTCAATTAATAGAGTAGTTTTAAATTTGTGCGCAATATTAGATGATGATACTCGTGGCTTAAACATATTTAAAATTATTAATAAATTACAAGCTGATCCAAAGAAATATGATTTATCAAATGATAGAGCAAATTATTTACACAAGCGATTTACTACAATATTAACTGCTATAAAAGAGAATAAAATTTATCTAGATTTGAAAAATTTAAGAGATGAAAGTGTTGCACATATTGATTTATCTAGTTTGAAAAAAAGTTACAGTTTTCCTGATGGGTTTCATTCTTTTTTTAGAACAGTTGTTGAATTAACTAATATTATATTTAGTATATTTAATTTACCAGAAAATGATTTCAACTATACTAAAAAGAGTAATTTGGAACAATTATTTGAGAAATGCACCCCCCCTTCATCAAAAAAATTTATTTGAATGGGTACCGCGTAGGGGGGGCAATTAAGAAACACAAGGCAGATTTTTTGAAAATCAGAAAAGAGGTTTTC
>CAZTFJ010000174.1:0-6438 GCA_964612255.1 uncultured Rikenellaceae bacterium
TCAATTGACGCTGCCATTTTACCTGCCTTTGGCAAGGGACCTTCGGACCCTGTCGGCTGACAGGCAGGGATGGCAGGTCAATCACTCAATCACTCAATCACTCACTCATTCAATCATTCAATCAATCATTCATTCTTCCTTCTTCCTTCTTCTGTTAAATATTTCAAAACCCATATTTTTTTGTACTAATAATCGTTATATTTGGTAAAGAAGCATCGATACTGTTAAAGTTTATGGAATTTAATACACAACAACTTCTCGACAGGCTGCAATTTAGTATGACAAAAAAGGTTGTGCTCGATTTGGCGAGTACGTTTATTGATCAGAAGTTGGATTTGGAATTGCTCATCTCACGCTCTTGTTGCAATAATAGTGCTACTGCTTTTCACTCGGCTTGGGTATTGGAGAATATATTACTTCAGCAACCCAACGCGCTTGATTACTACTTGCCTAAGCTAATAGCCTTATTGCCAAAGGTTAAGAGTAATAGCGTAAAAAGGCATTTTGCCAAGCTCATTGCATATGGTTTAAATAGGGTTGTTAGCAAAGAGGCATCTAAGGCTTGCGAACGTGAGTTGTGGACAACAAATTTGGAACCGCTTGAGGAGGTCTGTTTCAAGTGGTTTGTTGAGGAAGATGTAAGACCAGCAATAAAAGCTCACTGCCTCGATATATTGTACTTGCTTTCTACTCGTGAACTATGGATTGCCGAAGAACTGCCCGCTATTATTGAGAATCAAATGCAGTATGGTTCGCCCGGATTAAAGGCCAAAGGAAAAACAATACTTAAACTTATGCGACAAGGTTAAATAATTTTTTCTCCATCCTTTGTTATTGCTCCCTGCTTATTATGGCCATCAATTACAGCCTGCATTTCAGTTGGCAATTTAATGTGCCTTATCATCTCCGATTCGTACACAGCAGGAATGCTGTTGAGGTATGTATAATCAATAAAGCCTTCGTTCATATACTCATTCACAGTGATATAGGCTACCTTAAACGATGTTAAGTTCTGAAAAAAGTGAGTTCCCTGGCTGGGGTCTACTTTGTAATTGTCTAATCCAGCCTCAACAATTATTTTGGCTGCCGATATTTGCGACCATTTTACCGGTACTCCAAGCCAGCTGTCGCTCGATCCCCAGCGGCCAGGCCCAATGAGAACATACTGATTTTGTTGCTTAATGAATTTATGGTTTATCTTTTCCAACTCCTCGGCAATACTAACTGTTTTGGCAGGATCAAATGCATCGGCCTTAAGGTAAACAACATCTTTTAAATCGTTGAATATTCCATTTCCCAGCGCCGAAGGAGAGTATAGCATGAACTTTGATTTATCAATCTCAGTCAAATCAACATTTATAATATCACGATTTTGAACAATGGGGCGTATTTGCAGCATGCTAAAAATTTTTGGTTTACCCGGTGGTTGATTCAGGTTCACGGCAAATTCAATTTCAACCGGATTGTTCATTTCGTATTGCCCTAGTTCCAGAACATCTTTAATAATATCGGGCAAAGGAAATTGCTTGTGTTTTAGTATGCCAGCAAATGTTATAATGGGCACCCCGGTTCCATTGTAGCCATCGCTTATTCGTTGGTTTTCAAAATCGAAGGTAGAACCAGCCAGAGTTAGCGTTCCATTCTCAAAAGCTTCCTTTACGTTTATTTCAATAAGGTTTACATCGTCATCGGTTGATGGCGTAAAGCTGGTTGGTTTCAGGTCTAGCGCATAAAATGTTTTTTGTGTTTCCTTAATGGCCATTTCGGGGGTAGAGAGCTGGAGCAATTTTTTTGGATATTTTGGTGAGAACCTAAGCGATGGTTTTCCCTCAACCACATGTTTCCCTAGGCCAAGGGCTATGCTAGCAATGCCATCAATTGGTTTTTCGGGTTCAATGGGGTAGAAGTTAAGCGACCGGGCTACACCCGAAATGTTTGGGTAAAACCTATCGCCGTATGCTGTTCCGGTTACTTCTTGTAGCACAATGGCCATTTTCTCTTCGCTAATCACGTTATGGGTTGCCTCCATGTAGCTCTTGCTCTCGCTGTAATATACCGATGCATAAACACATTTAATGGCTTGGCTTAACAGCTCTAGCATCTGGTTAGCGCTTCCACCCACATTTGGAATCATATATGTTTTGTAAATACCAGCAAAGGGTTGGTAGTGTGAGTCTTCGAGTAAACTCGATGAGCGCACGGCAATAGGGTTTTGAGCAACAGCAATAAATGCATAAAGGTCCGTATGTATTCTGCAGGGCAGCGAAGCGTTTAAAAAACGTTTCAGAATTTCTTCGTTACTAGCATCGGAAAGGGCAATACTATAAAGGTTGTTAGTCTCCATAAACTCGTCAAACACATCGGTGCATATTACAACGGTTCTGGGGATTGTTACTAGCGTCCCTTGGTAGCGGTGCATAAGGTAGCTGTGCTTAATTACCTGATCGATGAATGCCAATCCGCGCCCTTTGCCACCAAGCGAGCCATCGCCAATACGAGAGAATATTTGGTACTTATCGTAGCTGTCATGATAAAACTTGGCAATTATCCCTCGGCCTTTGCTTTGACGGTACCTATCGATGGTATCGAAAACGAAACGCCTTACGTCATCCAAATTCTTAAAATCTTCTGGAGTGATGTACTTGAAAATGTCGGCAATGGGAAATAACGCCCGAGCAGTTAACCATTTTGAAAAGTGATTGCGCTGTATATGGTATGCCAGCGATTCGTCGGGTACCTGAAAAATAATTTCCTGCAAAGCCTTAAGATCGGGTGCTCTAAAAATTTCGCGTCCCGTTTCGGGTTCAATAAAAACAAAATCACCAAAGGCAAAGTATTTTACTACAAAATCGTTCAACTCAAGCGAGAGGGTTTTTGAATACTTGTGTATGAATCCTACCTTTAGCTGCTTGGCAATTAGCTGGTTGTTAATATCGGACGATTGGAGCAGGATTGGCATGAACGGATCGTCAGCTTTCACCATTTCAATCATTTTTACCCCAGCACGCTCCAATTTTTGGCCTTTATGCGGATAGCTCATATCGGTAATAACCCCAAGCATATTGTGCTTGTACTTTTCGTAAAGTTCTTCGGCTTGATCGAAATTGCGGGCCAGCAAAATTTTTGGACGCCCCCGCATGCGCAGCATTTTTTGGTGCTCATTTAGGCCTTCGGTCATGAATTTCTTGCTCTGGGTAAAGATAATGCGATAAAGGTTGGGTAAATACGATGAGTAGTAACGAATGGAGTCCTCAACCAGAAGTATAACTTGTACTCCAACCTCATTCACATCGTGTTCGGCATTCATACTATCTTCAATTAGCTTGGTTATGGCAAGCATAATTTGTGCATTTCCGAGCCATGAAAAAACGTAATCGATGGCGCTTAAATCCTCTCGGCCAAGTTTAAGCGACACCTCGCGCGAAGAAGGGGTGAGCACTACAATTGGTTTCATTGGGTATTTATCCTTAATCCCTTTTGCCAGGCTAAACGGATCCATCCCCTCGATGTTAAGCATAGTAATTATTAGGTCAATGGGTTTGCGTTCGAGCATACAAAAAGCATCGGCGGCAGAATTTACTTGAAAAAATTTGGGGGGATATCGTAGGTTGAGCGTTACGTATTCATTAAATATTTGCTCATCTATTCTTCCATCTTCCTCGAGCAGAAACGCATCGTACTTACTGCAAATTAGTAGTACGTTTAAAATACGCCGTTTCATGAGCATATCAAATGCCGTTTCGGCAAAGTAATATTGTCCTATTTCGCTATCGGGTGTTTTGGGAGTCATTACGTGCCTGTAATTAAGTTGTAATTAAATTTTAAGGGCTGAAGTTTAATTTTACCCCGTTTGCACTAGCATAAAACAAACCGCTAGTTAATCTTCGGTTGAAATCATCACAACCCTTTGCTTGCCATCCATTTGAATTGAGAATGGTTCTTTAAGGCTAATGTGCCTAAAGAATTGTGTTTCTGTTTTGGCAGGGTGCTGATTTAACTTTTCCCACATTATTTTCGACTGTATATCCCTATCTTGCACGGAGCAGTATCCAACATTCATGCTAATAACATTGTGAAAGAAATGTGAACCCGAGGACGCGTCGAGCGGAAAATCTTCGAAACTGGTTTCAACAATTACCTTAGCGTTTGATATTTGAGGCCAGGTAACCGGAATGCCAATCCATCGATCGCGAGTTCCCCAGCGCCCGGGGCCAATTAGTACATATTTTTTCCCCTCATCAATAAGCTGCTTGTTGATGATCTCAATTTCCTGTGCCATTTCTGGTGTTTTCGTTTTGTCGAAGTTCTCGCGGCGAATATATACAATATCCGCTATGTCGTCAATTTTTCCGTTACCCATTCCGCAGTACGAAATAAGTAAAACTTTCGATAAATCTATGCTCTCGGGAATGATTTTATACTCCTCTGAGTTACCAACCATAGGCTTTATCTGCAGAAGGAAGAAAGATGCTTTGTAGTCTTTATCCCTGTTCAGATCTATGGCAAACTCAATTTCGCAGGGCGATCCAAGAGCCTCTTCAACAACTTCCAGAACAATTTGGATGGTTTGTGCTAAGGGTATGTAGTTGTACTTTAGAATATTGGAAAAGTTTAAAACCCTTGACCCTGATTGAGATAACCCGGGTGTTATGGAGTTGTTCTGCGGATTATATACCGAGGCGCAGTGTTTTAGTGTACCATGGCTTTCTGCCTCATACAGTTCCAATCGGGCTAAGCCAGCCTCATCGCCCTCGTACAGCATGTCAATATCTTTTTTGCTAAGGTCGATGGCAAAAAAATCGGTTTGTGTGTTTTTTACCAAATCGATTGGAGTGTAGTTAATTAGCGTTGGATACTTTGGGCAAAATCGATACGATTTTTCACCTTCCACAACATACTTGCCCAGCCCAAGTGCCATGGTGGCAAAGCCATCGTCTGGATTAATGTGCCCAAACGGATAGTAATTGTACGATTGGGCAACACCGCTGATATGAGGATAGTAGTAATTACCATACTTTGCACCCACTACCTCTTGTATAATAACGGCCATTTTTTCGTCTTCAATCTTAAAGTTTACAGCTTTTATGTAGTTACGAGCCGTTTCGGAAAATACAGAGGCAAACACCAACTTTATGGCATCCATTGTTTGCTTTAACCTTACCTTGATATCGGGATTATTGTTTGGAACAAGGTAGGTTTCAAAAATGCCAGCAAAGGGTTGCATTAGCGAATCTTCAAGTAATCCTGATGATCGGATGGCTAGTGGTCGATGGTAAATTTGGAGTAGTCGTTCAAGTCGGGTTATTAGCTGGTCGGAGAGAGAGCCTTCCAGAAAATATTCTTTTATACGTTGGTAGTTGGTTTCGGTAAATACTTTTTCGTAAAGCCCGTTGCGCTGCATAAAACATTCAAACTCATTCACGCCAATAATTGAGGTTCTGGGGCTATAAAGGTTGATGTTGGGAACATATTGGGAAATTTCAAACGTGTAAAGTAGCGAGTTGATGAATGATAAGCCTCTGCCTTTCCCCCCAATTGAACCTTCGGCCAGAGAAACAATATTGCTAGAGTCTACTTCCCAAGCTGTTTCAAAGCTTACAATTTTGCCCCGTCGCTTTTCTTGCCTGTATTTTTTAAGCGTGTTTAGGAGGTAATTACGAATTTCTTCGGGGCCAGAAAAATCATTTATGCTCGATGGGTGGATTATTCTTGCTACATTAATTTCGCCTCGCGCAGTGAGCCATAGCGAGAAGTGGTTTTTCTCGGCATGGTATAGTATGCTTTCGCCGGGTATGTCATGAAGGCATCGTTCAAATTCCTCCATGGTAGTTGCGGTATCAATAGGCTGTCCAATGGCATTTTTAAATACAAAATCGCCAAACCCCAAATAGTTGCTTATAAAACTCTTTAGCTCTTGCATTAGGCTGTCGGAATTTTTGTTTATAAATCCAACATTATCTATGTCTTTAAATAAAGGGTCTGTAAATCCACTAATTAATTTACTGTTTAGCAACTTTACCTTTTCTTCATTAAATTGCTCGTACGACTGGATTATAACAGGGAGATTGGGTAAACTTTTGCGTATTTCTGATATCAGGTTTATGCCTGCGTTATCGTCGAGTTTTCCCTTGTGGAAAAATTTCACATCGGAAATAACGCAAAGCATATAGTCTTTGTAGCGGTTAAATATCTCTATGGCCTCTTCGTAAGTTCCCGTTAGCAATATTTTTGGGCGAATACGTATTCGAAGGACTTTATATAAGTCATCGGTACTAACATCATCTATTATCCTTCGGGTTTGTTCTAAAATGCTGCTATACAAAACAGGTAAGTAGCGCGAGTAATATCGGGGCGAATCCTCAACAAGCAGTATTACTCGGGTAAGTCCTATGCGGGTATCGTTCTCAAGGTTTACTTTATCCTCAAGCAGCTTTATAA
>CAZTFJ010000175.1:0-6434 GCA_964612255.1 uncultured Rikenellaceae bacterium
GGTAACGAGTACGAGCTAAAGGTTATTGCCGATAAATTTGAGACCGTAAGCGGCAGAACAATTGTGCCGCTGGGCAATGCCACTTCAAAAATTGAAAGGATAGACACCCTTTCTGTTGATGAATGGGGTTATAGCGAGTTGATGCTAATTGGCTCTATTAGCGACCCTGCAAACGTTGAGAATTTTTACAACACTCTTATATATAGTCTAAAACAATATACCTGGGACGAAAACACAGAAACATACATTTCAAACTTTTCCAACATGCTTATGAGCGATAGCAATTTCGATGGACAACCCATATCTATTCGACACGAGTTTTCAAGCTACGAAGATGACTATTCCTCAACCCTGTCTACTGAATCGGAGGTATACGAAGTTGATATGCACTACTACAAATTTCATAAATCGCTCGAGAACATATATGATATTATGGACAACCCTTTCACCGAGTCGTCGCACCTATACTCTAACATTGAGGGAGGGCTGGGCGTTTTTGGGTCTTACATCACAATAAAAAAAACAACATTGAGCAATTAGCCTCTCAGCATAATAAGCTAATTCACAACGCCCCATGCATATATTCGCGTGGGGCTACATTTGCTTTTTAACCAACAAACAGCTAGTTTTGTAGTTTATTCCAACCAAGAGAAATGTGAACTTGCATTGTTAAAGCAAAACAACCTATTCTCTTACACTAACAATAAGTAACCCAAAACACTACATGGATTATAACACCCAGCGTAAGCATTTGGCATTGCCGGAGTACGGAAGGCACATCCAACAAATGGTAGATCAGCTACTAGAAATTGAAGACAGAGAGCAACGGAACAAAACAGCCAAAGCCATTATCTCAATCATGGGTAATATGAACCCGCATCTACGCGATATTAACGACTTTAAGCATAAGCTTTGGGATCATCTTCACATCATGTCCGATTTTCTTCTCGACATCGACTCGCCCTACCCAAAACCACTGGCTGAGGTTATTTACGAAAAGCCCCAGCAAGTGCCCTACCCATCGCACCCCATAAAGCATAAGCATTATGGCCGCTCTATTTCCCAAATGATTGATAAGGCCATACAAATGGAAGAGGGCGAGCAGAAGGAGGCGCTAACTAGGCTTATTGCAAACCATATGAAGAAATCGTATCTTATTTGGAATAAAGACTCGGTGTCCGATGAGGACATAATTCGCGATGTGGCCGAACTCAGCAATGGAAAACTCTCGCTCGCTCCCGACTTTAAGTTCAACGAGATTAGAGAAAATAACCCGCATCACAACAAGCCAAGAAAAAAATTTCAACCCCGTAAAAAATAGCATTAGCCATGGCAACCTTTGAGATTACCGGAGGCAAATCCCTTAGCGGTGAAATTACTCCGCAGGGTGCAAAGAACGAAGCGTTACAAATAATTTGTGCTGTTTTACTAACCCCCGAGAAGGTTACAATTAAAAACATTCCAAACATCAGGGATGTGAATAAGCTTATTGAGCTTATTGAGTCGATGGGAGTTGTAGTGAATCGCACCTCCGATTCGGAGTGTACATTCATGGCAAAAGATGTGAATCTTGAGTATTTAAAATCCGAAGAATTTAAAGCAAAAGCAGCGGCTCTCAGAGGTTCCATCATGATTGTTGGCCCACTATTGGCCAGATTTGGCGTTGGATACATCCCTCAACCAGGTGGCGATAAAATTGGCCGTCGCAGGCTCGATACGCACTTTGTAGGTTTTCAAAACCTTGGCGCAACATTCACCTTCGACCCCAAACAAAATTTCTACGAGGTTAAGGGCGACAAGCTAAAAGGTGCATACATGCTACTCGACGAGGCTTCGGTAACAGGTACTGCCAATATTGTTATGGCTGCCGTGCTTACCCCTGGCAAAACAACTATTTTTAACGCAGCATGCGAGCCCTACCTGCAGCAACTTTGCAAAATGCTAAACCGGATGGGCGCCAAAATTAGCGGCGTGGGTTCAAACCTGCTAACCATCGAAGGCGTTGACTCGCTTGGCGGTACCGAGCACACCATTCTCCCCGATATGATTGAGGTTGGCTCGTTCATTGGTCTTGCCGCTATGACCCGCAGCGAAATTACCATAAAAAATGTTTCGTACGATGATCTGGGCATAATTCCCAATTCGTTCCGTCGCCTGGGCATTAAGTTTGAACGGATTGGCGACGACATATACGTGCCTAAGCAGGATCACTACCAAATAGAGACCTTTATTGATGGTTCCATTATGACCATTGCCGATGCACCTTGGCCTGGCCTTACCCCCGATTTGCTAAGCGTTTTCCTTGTAATTGCCACGCAGGCAAAAGGATCGGTACTTATCCATCAAAAAATGTTCGAAAGCCGACTATTCTTTGTTGATAAGCTTATAGATATGGGCGCACAAATTATTCTCTGCGACCCACACCGAGCAACAGTTATTGGGCACAATCATCAAATGCAGCTTAGGGCAACATCAATGGTATCGCCCGATATTAGAGCGGGTGTTGCATTGCTAATTGCAGCCCTATCGGCCGATGGAGTAAGCGTTATTCATAACATCGAGCAGATTGACAGAGGCTACCAAAACATTGAGCAAAGGCTAAATGCATTAGGTGCTCAAATTGTTCGCAAAGCGTAAACCTTGTCTATCGTACTAAAAAATCACTATGCCAAATTGGCTCACTTTTGCCAATGGCAACCTTTTTGTATAGGCATGGCAGCAAAATGATTAAAAGTAAACACAATATGAGCAAGAAAAAAAGTACTAAACCCGAGAAAAAAGCTGAAGAAACTCCAGAGCAAGAGCAGGCTAGCCAGCAAAAGGCTGCCACCGAGGTAAAGGAACCAGTTAAGCCCGAGGAGAATGCTGAAGAAAAGGAAGGCAACGAAAAGGAGGTTGAACAAGAAACTCAGAAAGAGGAAGTGGATCCGGTTGAGGCGCTAACCAATGAGCTGCAAGAGGCCAAGGATAAATACATTAGGCTATCGGCCGAGTTCGACAATTTCCGCAAGCGAACACAGCGCGAGAAGATGGATTTAATAAAATTTGGCTCGCAGGATGTTATAAAGGGAATACTTCCGCTAGTTGACGACTTTGAGCGCGCTATGAAACACAGCGAAACTGCCACCGATATTGAAGCCATGAAGCAAGGTTTAACCCTAATTCACGGTAAGTTTCTTGAGTTTTTAAAGACTAATGGGGTTAAAGAGATTGAAGCAATGGGGCAAGAGTTAGACACCGATATGCACGACGCTATAACAAAAATTCCTGCCCCCGACGAAAACCTTAAAGGCAAAATTGTGGATGTGGTAGAAAAAGGCTACATGCTTAACGAGAAGGTTATTCGTTTTTCAAAAGTTGTTATTGGAGAGTAAGAAAATATTAGGAGCAGATAGATGTCAAAAAGAGATTACTACGAGGTTTTAGGCGTATCAAAAAGCGCCAGCAAGGACGAGATTAAGAAAGCCTACCGAAAAATGGCTCTGAAGTATCACCCCGATAAGAACCCGGGTGACCATACGGCAGAAGACAAGTTTAAGGAGGCTGCCGAGGCCTACGAAGTGCTAAGCGATGATAATAAGCGCGCACGCTACGATCAGTTTGGACACGCAGGTATGAACGGTGGTTCTGGCGGCTTTGGTGGCTTTGGCGGCGGTGGAATGACCATGGAAGACATCTTTTCGCAATTTGGCGACATTTTTGGTGGACACTTTGGCAGTAGTTTTGGTGGCTTTGGTGGTGGTGGCCGAAGCTCGCGTAGGGTTAATAAGGGCTCCGACCTTAGAGTAAAGGTAAAACTTACCTTGCAAGAAGTTGCCAACGGCGTTGAAAAAAAGATTAAAGTTAACAAGTATGTTAATTGTCAAGCCTGTTCAGGAACAGGGGCAGCCAATGGCTCGGCATACTCTACCTGCTCAACCTGCCGTGGATCTGGATACGTAACCCGCGTAACCAACACCCTGCTGGGGCAAATGCAAACCACATCGCCCTGCCCCACCTGTAATGGCGAGGGCAAAATGATTACCGACCGATGCACCAGCTGCTCGGGCGAAGGCGTTGTGCGCGATGCCGAGGTTATTACCATTAAAATACCTGCCGGCGTTGCCGAGGGAATGCAGATGTCGGTTTCGGGCAAAGGGAATGCTGCTCGCCGTGGCGGGGTAAATGGCGACCTACTTGTACTAATTGAGGAGGAAAAAGACCCTAACCTTACCCGCGATGGCAACGACCTAATTTACAGCCTATACCTAAACTTTACCGAAGCAGCACTAGGCGCACCAGT
This sequence comes from uncultured Rikenellaceae bacterium, assembly GCA_964612255.1. GTDB lineage: Bacteria > Bacteroidota > Bacteroidia > Bacteroidales > Tenuifilaceae > Perlabentimonas. Next base: position 4,283 of record CAZTFJ010000175.1, read on the forward strand.
TGAAATACCTACTGTTGAAGGTAAAGTGAAAATTAAGATTGAACCCGGCACTCAACCCGGCCGTGTTCTTAGGCTAAGGGGCAAAGGCTTACCCGATGTGAATGGATATGGCCGTGGCGACTTGCTGGTTAGCATTAACGTTTGGGTGCCAAAAAATCTTACTAAAGAAGAAAAAGCAACCCTTGAGAAGTTAGGGAAATCAAGCAATTTTGCTCCAGCCCCCGACTCGAGCGAGAAGAATTTCTTTGAACGTATGCGTAGTTTCTTCGACTAGCCCATGATACTACTATCAGAAACACGGATTACTTGCACATTGGCAATAATCCGTGTTTCTGGTTTTACAAGCGCATTAAATCAAAATTGATACATTTGCTGCATAATTCCACATCAAAAAAAATCACATCAGTGAAACCCATAGAGCCTAATGAACTTTTATCTGCTGCCCAAGGCAATCCTATTATAGATGTTCGCACCCCTGCAGAATTTGCCGCAGGGCATATTCCCGGTGCAATTAATATCCCCCTTTTTACCAACGACGAGCGCGCCGCGGTGGGAACTTTATACAAACAGGTTAGCCGACACGAGGCAATGCTTAAGGCTTTAGATTTTGTGGGTCCCAAGATGTCGGAATTTGTTAGGCAAGCCAGCCAGCTTGAATATAACGATAAAGTTATTGTTCACTGTTGGCGCGGTGGTATGCGCTCTGCATCGTTTGCATGGCTTTTAAACACTGCTGGCATACCAGCTGCTACTGTAAACGGTGGTTACAAAGGCTTTAGGCGATACGCTGCATCTATTATAAATCGGGAGTGGAAATTTAAGATTATAACAGCCTGCACGGGTAGTGGAAAAACAGAACTGCTGCTTAAAATGCAGGAACTGGGTGAGCAAGTTATCGATCTGGAAGGACTGGCCGACCACAAGGGATCTGTTTTTGGCGGATTAGGGCACAGTCCACAACCAACCACCGAACAATTTGAGAATAACCTGTTTTGGGCCATAAAAGATTTTGATATTAACCGCACCGTTTGGGTTGAGGACGAGTCGATGTGCATTGGCCACGTTTTTATTCCCCAAGACTTTTACCAGCGTATGCACTTTAGCCCGCTGGTAAAGGTAGATTTAACACTAAACCAACGCATTGAAAGGCTTGTAAAAGAGTACGCCCTTTTTAGCAAGGAAGAACTAACCCACGCCATAACTAAGATAACCAAACGGCTAGGAGGCAACAACGCCAAGCAAGCCATTGAGGCCATTGAGAGTGGCAACTTTCATGAGGCCACCCGCATACTGCTTTGGTACTACGATAAAGCCTATAACCGCAGCATTGAGGAGCGGAGAGATTTAATAGAATACGAGAAAGAGTTCAGCGTTTATAATGCTGAGGAGATGGCCAACGATGTAATAAGGCGCTACAAATAAAAAAGAGAGCCAAAGCTCTCCTTTTTATTTCACTTAATTAAGAGTTACTAAAACCCTAAACCAAACCTACCCCAGTACTCATCTTCCAACTCACTCCAACGCAACATGGTGGCCCCTGCAAAATCGCGGGTGTAGCGGGTTAGCATTTTCTGTACCGCCTCGTTGCGGTTTTCGCTGGCAAGGGCTTTCACCTCATCTTCCATAAGCATAATCTCTTTGGCTGCTTTGTTCTCGAAATGAGCAACCTCTTCCATCATCCCCTCGCGGGTATCTTGCCAAGCTAGCGTAGCCAGCTTATTGGCCTTACGGTATTTCCAAATGGCAGCATCGGTACGATGACGTTTTTGTCCGCAATAGTTAAAACTTTCGGGCAGCTCTGTAGTTCCCGAAAAAATTGGAATTCTTGGGCTTTGCCCAGGGTTGTCGAACGAGAACCAAGCTACACCGCCAATGGCATCGGGAAGCCAATCGCGAAGCTGAATTATTTGCGAGTACGAGCACCACGACACGGCCACGGTACGATAAAACTTAACAGCATCCTCATCGAGGAAATTGTATAAATTTCGTGCATTGGATGTAAGCCAAGGTTGCGCAATGGGTGAAATTACGGTATCGACACTAACTACCTCGCGCTTATCGTTATAAGTTTTTTTAATGGTTTTAAGGTTTTGGGTCATATCGTACTCTGTTCCCTCGTAGGTTTCGCGGTAGAGCGCAATAACATCGTGTA
>CAZTFJ010000176.1:0-4786 GCA_964612255.1 uncultured Rikenellaceae bacterium
CGGCGTTTAGCCTAAATGAGCGCGGTTTAGGAATCCCGGGCTGAGGCTTTGGTGTTACTGGTCCAACCTCAATAAATCCAAAACCAAAGGCATCAAAACTATTGAAAAGCTCAGCATTCTTGTCGAACCCAGCTGCAAGCCCAATGGGGTTCTTAAACTTAAGCCCAAAAACTTCTTTAGAGAGCCGATCATCAGATTTGCTGTATAGTACTTTTACCAATGATTTTACTCCCGGCAGAATAAAAGCAGCCTTAACCATACCAACTATAAGCGCATGCACTTTTTCTGGTGAGATAAGAAAAAGAAGAGGACGAATTACAGATTTGTACATAAAATTTTTTCGCAAAACTACACTATTGCCAATAATGATGCAACGTTATTGCCAAAAAATATCTACTCAGGTGTGTACTCGCTAAAGCTCTTATCGTTGTAAAATACGATAACTCGCTCAGCACGCTTTTCGGATATGCGATTCTCAGGGGCTTTAGTTGATTTTGTTATAGAAGTATCCTCGGATGTTAAATTGCTCTCGGCAGGATGAGTTAGTGAAGGGGTGGCAGTAATACTATCGAAAAGCGATGTTTGCACAACCTTTCTGTACATTTCACCTTTGCCAAGAATTAACCAGTCGGGATTAATTTTGGGATACTTCTCGAGTATACTCTGTATCATATCGAATGATGGCTTATTCCTACCGGAAAGAATATGCGAAATTGAACTACGCTGCACACCAATTACCTCGGCAAAACGAGTTGGGGCTATGCCCTCTTTTGTAAGCAATTTTTGTAAGCGATTTTGCATAAAATAGGATTTTTACAAATGTAAATAAACGCCATTACATATGCAAACACATGTTGGTTACAAATGTAAATTTAAGGATTGGTGTGTTGTTTACATTTGTAGTCTCTTTGACTTAGTATGTTTATAGGGCTGTTCTTCCTTTCTGGTTTAAGTATGTTTGACTCTAATCATCGTAAGGACATATACGAGTGAACCTTATATCTCCCAAAACATTAGCGTTTAATGTTATAAGCAAGGGTCTGTTGACAACACACCTAACCTACAAGCCTTTTAAGGGTGATTTTGTCTTTAAAATGGTTATTAAGGCTAGTTGTCAGTGTAGGTTACTTTACATGTTTAGGGGAATCAATTGGAAATGCTGTGAAATACCGGCAGAAGTAACCCTAAAGGCTAAAGAATTGGAACAATATCGGCAAAATCAATGCTTTAAGTTCAATATGGCAATAAACACTAGCAGACACCTAGTATTCACTTGCAAACACCACAAACCAATATACTTAGTCAATAGTTTTATTGATTAAAACTCCTTATTTAAAAGGAAAATCCACGGTTTTTCGATATTAAACGTATCGAATTTGCTCAGGGTTTAAAACCCATTATCAATTAGATGATTAACAACTTTGATTCAGTGGAAGGTGATTAACACGTTCCGGCTATTTAAACAATAACATTAATAAAACTTTATAAGACACTGGTTTATAAGAATTATAAACAAATATATATCGTTCTATTTGGTCAAATATTAGAAAAATTGCATTTATAGTTAAATAAAAAATATAAATATATTATATATAATACTGATATATAGTTATATAAAAACTATTTAAATATATATTTGACATATCAATAAATAGCAAGGTTTGCGTACTTAGTTTTTGTTTACATTTGTGTGCATCACTTAGGCTCAGTAACGTATCACTTAGTTTACATTTGTAAATCTCAAGCAATTGCAGTGTTCAAGCCTTCCAATGGTAAGGCTTTGCTTACTTAACATAATTAAATTCGAATGGAAGCGGTAACGGAAAGTGAAAAAGTCAGCAGATCTATAAGCCGGGTTCTGTACTTGGAGCTAAAGCTTCAAGCTTCTACCATTTATCTGGTCCATATGTTACCATATGGCTCATGCGACCTACCCCTTACAACTCTCAGTCGAGATCAGAGCGAGCAGCCCTGTAGTTAGATTGCTCTAACAATTGTAATGTACATGGTCTTGCACCCCACCAGGCGTACGGCTCTGGCTGTTACCAGCCAAACCGGTGGGCTCTTACCCCACCTTTTCACCCTTACCTGGTATACCAGGCGGTTGTTTTCTGTTACGCTACTATACCCTCACGGATATCTTCCCGTTAGGAAGTATGGCGCTCTGCGGTGCCCGGACTTTCCTCATCACGCTAAGTGACGCGGTAGAACGATCTGCTGACAAAAAAGGACGTTTTTGTGTATGAATTGATGCTTACGAAACCAACTATTTACCAGTTTTTAAATAAACGAGTGTAGCTCCATAACCGTATTCCTTAAAAGATGCATCTTGATATTTTAGCTTCGGATAGCTTCGGTCGAGCTCTTTGCGAAGCTCGTGCTTTAGCTTGCCATTACCCACGCCATGAATAAAAACCATTTTTCGGGATTTAGATTTTAGGCCACCTTCCAAAGCTACCTTAAAACGAGCCAACTGCATTTCAATTATTTGACCTGGAGTAAAATCGTTTGGATTATCAACCAGTTCCTGTATATGAAGGTCTATCTCCTCTACCTCCACTTCTACCTTCTTTGCAGGTTGTTTGGGTGTTTCCCTCTGTATAATAGCTTGCTCAATATTTTTATGTGAAAGAGTTTTTAACAACTCCTCCTTTTGAGAATCCACAACTGTGTATATGATAGCACGCTCCTCAAAGTAATCGTTATCGGTAAAACTACCCAAACGGAAGAACTTGGTAGGATTTATTTTCAAGTCGTAAAACTCGGGCTGCTGAGCAACAAAACCTGTATTTTTAAAAAACAGGCATTGAATATTTAGCGTAATGTCGGCGTTTAAACTTTCACGGGCAAATTCGGTAACCAATTCTTTAGAATCGGGGTACAGAAAACCGGCCCCAAGCGGCTGAAGAATATCTTCAACCCAGCGCGATATGGTGAAAAACACCCTGTAAGTGCTGTCGTTTACTAAATATAACTCCTGTGCCGATTCGGTTGCATTGGCTGTATTGGTTGGAACAAATGCCAAATGTATCCCAAGCATATCGCCCTTATCGTCTTTCTGGTCGTCTTCCAAAAAATTGATTGTTGCCAAATCCTCAGGTATAAAATCCTGCTCAACTTGGTAGGTTTGGGTTGGTTGACTCCCATTCATCCCATTCGAAACGCTATTATCAGGCTCGTTTGAGTAGGTTGTTTCGGTAGCCTGGTTTACAACAATTACATCCTTCATCAGAGCGGGAACCTCAAAGCCATCGCTATCGAGCACGTACACGGTATTCTTTTCAACGCGGGTTACCTTACCCCCACCAACATCGTTAAGGAATCTCACCCTATCGCCAACTTTGCACTTCATCTTAAATCAATTAAAATATATTACTTTTGCCCGCAAAGTTAATCATTTTAAAAAGATATTAGAATTGAACGAGCCCTATAAGCATATTGCAATATCAGAATACGATTACAGGCTTGATGATGAGCGCATTGCCAAACATCCGCTGGCACGGCGTGATTTATCTAAGTTGTTGATATATAAAGATAAAAACGTTTCTCATTCAACTTTTACTTCAATTGTTGATGAGCTACATCCTGGCGATTTGATGGTTTTTAATAACACCAAAGTTGTGCAGGCCAGGCTAAGGTTTACAAAAACCACAGGTGCAAGCATAGAGATTTTCTTGTTAAATCCTGTAAACCCCACCGATTATCAAACCTCGTTTACCCAAACCAGCACAAACCAATGGAACTGTATTGTTGGAAACATTAAGCGGTGGAAAGGTGAATTGCTTACGCTCCCAATCCCAAATCTTGGCATTAGCTTAACTGCCAAATTTATTGAACGTACCAACGACGGTGCATTGGTTGAATTTAACTGGACCAGCAAAGGCATTACCTTTGCTCAGGTGGTTGAGCAGATTGGCGAGGTGCCAATTCCTCCATACCTCAATAGAACACCCGAGCAAGAGGATAAGAACAGGTATCAAACCGTTTACGCCAAGCCCGAGGGCTCTGTTGCTGCGCCTACTGCTGGACTACATTTTACCGATAGTATTCTTGAGCGCATTGCCAATAAGGGTATTAACCTTGCCGAAACCACGTTGCACGTTGGTGCAGGAACTTTTAAACCAGTTAAGAGCGATACCATTGGTGAGCACGATATGCATACCGAAAGGATTTACATTACCAAAGAAATAATTGATAGCCTGCTGCAGTGCAAGGGCAATATTATTGCTGTAGGAACCACATCGATGCGTACGCTTGAAAGTATTTACTGGCTGGGTGTGAAGGCTCTGGAAAGTAAACTCGTGAACGAAAATTTTAAAATATACCAATGGGATTGCTATACGCTAGCACAAAACTACACTTTAACCGATGCTTTAAATGCCCTAAAAGATATAGTGGATAGTAAGAATATGGGTTACATAAGTGCCAGCACCCAAATGATAATTGTACCTGGATACCATTTTAGAGTAGTTAACCGGCTAGTAACCAACTTCCATCAACCTAGGAGTACCCTGTTGCTGCTTGTGGCAGCCTTTATTGGCCCCGACTGGAAACGTGTGTACCAATTTGCCCTGGAAAACGATTTTCGTTTTTTAAGCTATGGCGACAGCTCCATTTTATCGCACAATAGCAACCCACACAACTAAATTTAAACAACAGAATGGCAAACAAATACGCTGGTAAGTTTCTGCCCACATCAAAAAAAGAGATGGATACTCTGGGTTGGACACAGGCCGACATAATCCTTTTTACTGGTGATGCCCATATAGACCCTCCCTCGTTTGGT
>CAZTFJ010000176.1:4796-6394 GCA_964612255.1 uncultured Rikenellaceae bacterium
ACCATCTTTGTGGGACACATGTACGAAAACGCCTGGCAAATCCGCGGCTACGAAGAATTTCTCATGGACTTGATCACCCAGCCCGACTGGGCTGAGTTTCTGCTGGACAAGTTTTGTGACAACAATTATTGCGCGGCTGTGGCGGCAGCCCGCGCCGGTTCCGGCTACAAGGTTGCCATTGTGCCTCAGCCAAACTGGCGCGATGACCTTCGCGATTTTCGCAAGCTCGGTGAGCCTCGCCTATTTTTTGCCGTTACCTCGGGCAATATGGACTCAATGGTAAATCACTACACGGCAAACAAACGCCTCCGAAGCGACGATGCCTACACTGCAGGTGGCCAATCGGGCTATAGGCCCGACTACGCCACAAAGGTGTACTCGCAGATAGTTAAGCGTCTTTTTCCTAAAATCCCCTTGGTACTTGGTGGCGTTGAAGCCTCGTTGCGACGCTTAACGCACTACGACTACTGGGCCGACAAGCTAATGCCCAGCATACTGTGCGATACCCAAGCCGATATGCTGGTTTACGGTATGGGCGAAAGACCAATTGTAGAAATTGCCAATAGGATTAATGCTGGGCAAAATATATCTGCACTAACTAGTATTCCGCAAACAGCATTCCTGTCAACAGACAATTACTATAAAGATAATGAAGCCATTAACCTACACAGCTACAACGAATGATTAAAGTCGCCTGCAAAGTTTGGGAAAAACTTTAAGGTAATTGAGGAAGAATCGAACAAGCTGGTTGCCCAAACACTTGTAGAACCCTACAACGATAAGTTTGTTGTGGTAAACAAGCCATACCCTGTTGCAACTACAAGTGAAATGGATAGCTGGTGGGATTTACCATACCAGCGCTTACCGCACCCCCGCTACAAGGGTAAAATCATTCCATCATGGGAAATGATAAAATTCTCGGTTAATATTCACCGCGGATGCTTTGGAGGGTGTATCTTCTGTACCATATCGGCACATCAGGGAAAATTTGTGTCGAGCCGCTCGGAACAATCTATAATCAGTGAGATTGAAAAAATATCGCTTTCACCCGATTTTAAGGGCAATTTAAGCGATTTAGGTGGACCATCGGCCAATATGTACCAGATGAAAGGCAAAGACCTAGGAGTGTGCGCAAAGTGCAAACGCCCTAGCTGTATTTTCCCCTCTATTTGCAACAATTTAAACAACGACCATAATCCTTTACTTAAACTTTACAGGCGAGTTAGAGAGTTACCTAGTATAAAAAAAGCATATATTGGCAGCGGCATTAGGTACGATTTGCATAGCGACTGGAGCAACCCAACCAACCGGCAATACTTTGAGGACGTTGTGCTTCATCACGTTTCAGGTAGGCTGAAGGTTGCCCCCGAACATACAGAAGATTCTGTGCTCAAGTTCATGCGCAAGCCATCGTTTAAACTTTTCGAGGAGCTTAAAGTGAAGTTTGACTCAATTAATCGTAAGCACTCACTAAAACAGCAAGTTATACCCTATTTCATATCAAGTCACCCTGGATGTTCGCTCAACGATATGAAAAACCTTGCGAAGCGAATTGAAAAGCTACACATTCAGCCCGAGCAGGTGCAAGACTTCACTCC
>CAZTFJ010000177.1:0-6387 GCA_964612255.1 uncultured Rikenellaceae bacterium
AAGTCAAAAGTCAAAAGTCAAAAGTCAATCAATCAATCAATCAATCATCCAACATCTCTCGTCAACTTACAAAAAACGTAAGTTTACGAGACAGGCAACATCTAACATCCAACATCTTTTCACAACATAGATTTCTCATAAAAGTCGAACTCCAGATTCGATTCCGAAAGAATGGTCTCAAGCACCTGCCTGCTGGTAGCATGTGGGTTAATACGAATTGACATACCGCACTCCGAGGTAATATCCTTGGGTGTGGGTATTATATCAACCTTAATGCCCTTGCTAAGCAATACCTGCTCGGCCTTTAGCACGTGATGGGTTGACTGAAATGTTAGCACTATATAGTTCATATGCTGATGTTTTTCACTACCGCTTAAGATACCTCGAAAAAACCATAACTACGGATAAACAACGCTACCCGCAGCAGTTAGCTCTTCCATTATATCGTACATATTAGAAATAATGCCAACCCCAACGTTTTCCTTTTTACCGTAAAAATCGAGGCAGGTACCACAAACCAATATTTTTATGCCACTTTTCTCTAGTTTTACCAAAGTATCAATTACAGGCGAATCCTTTAGAGCCATAAAAATTCCGGCATTCGTAAACACAATTGATTTGGGCTGAACAGAAATTTCGGGAAGCGTATTAATAAAGGCTTTTAGCAAAATTTCGCCTAGCTTATCGTCGCCAAAACCCAGCTTATTATTTTGAATTGAAACCACGTAGTTTGATTTTTGTGGCTGACTAATTTCGCAGTAGTCTTCAGCAGGCGCATCCTTATCAATTTCACCTGTTTTGCTAACCAGCAAATGGAATACGTTGCCCTCGGTTTTTACCTCGGGATGGAACCCGTTATCGGTTAGAAAACGAACCACATTATTCAACGATATCTCATTATCAATAAGTACCTCAAGGGTTTCGTTGTCGGCAATTTCGGCAAGTGCCTTCTTGGTCATAATTATGGGCTTTGGACACAGTTGGCCCTTTGCGTCAACTATTTTCATAAAACTTTATATGTTATTGTTAAACTGTTAATTAACTATTTGCATCAAAGCATTAAGCGTGTAATCCACCTCTGCTTGAGTATTAAAACAACCAAAGCTAAAGCGTGCCGAACCCTGCGGAAATGTACCCAACGCTTTATGCGCTAGCGGTGCACAGTGCAAACCAGGCCGAATCATTATTCCAAAATCCCTATCGAGCGTAAAAGCCAAGTGGCTTGGGGTCATCCCCAGTACATTTAACGACACCACCGGCACCTGCAATGAATCTTGGAATGCACGATAAACCGTAATTTTTGGTATTCTGTACAACCCGTCGACAAAACGATTAGACAGCGATGATTGTTCACTGAAAATATTATGGATGCCTTTTTGCATAATAAATTTCACCCCTGCATTTAACCCCACAATGCCAATGGTATTTAGCGTACCAGCTTCAAGCCTATCGGGGTAAAAATCAGGATGAAACTCGCTCTCAGAACGGCTACCAGTGCCTCCCTGCGGCAGGGGTTCAACGGCCAAACCTTCCGATGATATGCATAAACCACCTATACCTGTTGGCCCGTATAACTTTTTGTGGCCAGTAAAGGCTAGCAAATCGATATTACAAGCCTGCATATCTATAGGAATAATGCCGGCCGACTGCGAGGCATCAACCAAAAATATAAGGTTGTTGGCTTTGCAAATCTGGCCAATTCTTTCGATAGGTAACACTTCGCCTGTGACATTTGATGCGTGGATGGTCGCAACCATTTTGGTATTAGGCTTGATGCTTTGTTCTAGAGTCTCAATATCAAAAACACCCAAAGCGTTGCAGCCAATAACCGTTACCTCAATTATTCCCTTTGCCTCCAAATACCTGAGCGGACGGATTGTTGAATTGTGCTCAAAAGCGGTTGTTATTACGTGATCGCCCTGCTTGAGCGTTCCCTTAATAGCCAGATTTAACGAATGGGTTGCATTTGATGTAAAAATAACCCGCTCGGAACTTGGGGCATTGAAAAGCTGAGCTAGTAGCTCGCGCGTTTCGAAAACCATACGAGCTGCCGTAACCGCCATTTGGTGACCAGAACGGCCAGGGCTTGCACCAGAGGTTTCAATAAAATTTGTAATGGCAAGCCCTACTTCAGGTGGTTTGGGCCACGATGTTGCCGAGTTATCGAGATATACCTTATTCAATTGTTTTTTATAATTACTGACTAGCAAAATTGATTTATGAATCAACAAAAGTATTTAATATATCCACAAATTATCTGCAAAACACAAACAAAAAACCGATAGCAAAATTAACTATCGGTTTTCGGTAGAGAAAATTATTCTATAATAGTCATTTCGTCAATTAGGTGGCCAGCACCAGCATACTTGTCGATAATAAAAAGTACGTAGCGAATATCGACGCTAATATTGCGACACATTTGGGGGTCGAACATGATATCGCTCATAGTACCTTCCCAAACCCGGTCGAAATTCACACCAATAAGATTGCCATTGGCATCGATAACTGGACTACCAGAGTTACCACCAGATGTATGGTTGCTTGCCAAAAATGCCACGGGAACAGTTCCGTTTACCTCCCAACGGCCATAATCTTTGGCTGCCTGCAAATCGAGAAGGCGCTGTGGCACAACGTAATCGTAAACACCCATTTGTGCTTTTTCAGCAATTCCATCGAGAGTAGTTTGATGAATGTATTCCACCGCATCGGATGGCTCATACCCCCCAACATGACCATAAGCTACCCTAAGGGTAAAGTTAGCATCGGGGTAAAAAGTTTTGTTGGGTTGCATTTCTCTAAGCCCTTTAATGTATGTTCGATACAAAATATCGAGCTCATCCGAAATATTCCGGTAGTACTTGCTAACGCTAGCCGAATAAATACTATCGTGCTGAGAGAATAATGTGAAAACAATATCGTTTTGCAGCCCTTTAGCAGCTTCTGCATCAAAATTATTAAATAAGGTAAACAGCTTTACGCTATCGGCAAAAACGGTTTGGGCAAACAGCTTATCGGCCACTGCAGACCAATCTGAACCAGACTGGGCGAATAGTTGGCCTAACAGTTCTGGTTGAAGCGAATCGTTAAGATTTTGAGTGTAAGCCATCATCATTTGAGCAAAAATATCTCTGTCGATTGGCTTATAGTAATCTTTATAAAACCTGCGAGCATTGGCTAATGCCCTTTGCACAAGTGCACTATCGGCTGAATTATCTTTTAAAGTAGATTTAATTATCCTTTCATGCTGACTGGCAAATCGGATTATTTCTACAGCCATAAAAGCCTCGCGGCTTAAATCCGATGCGGTTAGCAAGGGTTCGCGCTTACTGTATAGCTCCTTAAAGCGAGGAAGCAGATGGCCGTATTCGGCTTTACGTTCGGCCGACTGGTTAACCCATTGCTCAAAATCTGCCTCAAGAGCCTGTTTTTTATCAACAGCATTTAAACGGATAAGACCATTACGCTCACCAATCCACTTTTTCCAAGCATTGGCAACGCTGGCCTGCTTGCTAGCGTACTGAATGCGAACGGTATCGTTCTGCTGCATATAACCTTTCATTACTTCGAGCCTTGCATCGCGAAGCGAAATCTTAAGCGGGTTCGACACGTTTACCACCTGGTTTACTGCTTGTGAGGTGATGTACTGCTGCGTGCTACCTGGGTAACCATAAATCATTGTAAAATCGCCTGGTTCAATCCCCTCTATAGAAATAGGTAGATATTTTTTTGGCTTGTAGGGCACGTTATCGGGCGAGTACTCGGCAGGCTTATTGTCCTTATCGGCATAAATACGGAACATTGAAAAATCGCCTGTATGCCTTGGCCACATCCAGTTGTCGGTATCGCCACCAAATTTGCCAATGCTCGATGGGGGCGCACCTACCAAACGAACATCAGAAAAAACCTCGTAAACGTAAACAAAATACTGGTTACCATTATAAAGTGGGGCAACACGTGCAGTGTAGTGAGTGCCGTCCTCAACCCCTTGAGCCACCTTGTCGGAATTCTCCTTAACCTTTGCATTACGCTCTTCCTCGGTCATATCAGAAGTAATGCCATTAAGTACCTGCTCGGTTACATCGTCCATACGCACAAGGAAACGAACGGTTAGCCCTGGATTTGGCAACTCCTGCTCACGCGACATGGCCCAAAAACCATCGGTTAAATAATCGTGCTCAACCGACGAGTGTCTTTGAATTACACCATATCCACAGTGATGATTAGTAATAAGCAAACCTTCGGGTGAGATAAGCTCACCAGTGCAACCGCCACCAAAAATTACAATAGCATCCTTAATGCTAGGTTGGTTTATGCTGTAAATATCCTCGGCAGTAAGCTTAAAACCTTTGCTCTGCATATCGGCTATGTTGTACTTCTCTATTAGCAAGGGCAGCCACATTCCCTCGTCGGCTTTGCTAACCGATGGTAAAAGCAATACTGCTGCTAGTAACGATACAAAAAAACGTTTCATATGTGTTTTGTTTTTGAGTTATGATTGCTTTGATTTGGTAAACTGGTTTTGGTTTAGTTTGATTGGGTGATTGCCTGCCTGACTGACGTTTGCGGCAGGCAGGGGTGATTGATTGATTGATTGGGTGATTGATTGAATGATTGAATGACTTTTGACTTTTGACTTTTCGACTTTTCGACTTTCAGACTTTCAGACTTTCAGACTTTCAGACTTTCTAACTTCCCTACTCGCCTAAAAAACGGGTTAGCTCGCTATACAATTTTTGCACGGGCAAGCCCATAACGTTAAAGTACGAACCATCAATGCGCTCAACCCCAACGTAACCAATCCACTCCTGAATACCATATGCTCCGGCTTTATCAAAAGGCTTATAGGTGTCTACATAAAACTCTATCTCATCAAGCGTTAGTTCACGAAAATATACATCAGTAGTTGAGCTAAAAGTACGCTCCTTGCCGTTGTAAAACAGCGCCACGCCTGTAATAACGCTATGCATACTGCCCGATAGGCTGCTCAACGTATCTATTGCATGCTGCCTATCGATTGGTTTGCCCAGTACTTTACCCTCGCAAATAACAATGGTATCGGATGTTAAAAGAATTTCGTTGCTGGCAAGGGATGCTCGAAAAGCTTGAGATTTTTTTGCAGCCAAATACACAGGAATATCCTCAGGCATTATGCTTTGGGGGTACGTTTCGTCAACCTCACCATTAACCCTAACTTCAAAGGGCAAACCCAACTCGCTCAGCAGTTGCTGCCTTCGAGGCGACTGCGAAGCAAGAATTATGGTTTTGCCCTTTAAAAGATGAATAAGCATATAGTTTACATTTCGAAACCTATCATTTTGCCCTTCTGCATAATAAGCTCATCGTCAAAGTAAACATCAGGTTCGGTTACAAGTCCATCGAGATGGCTACTAACCGATATGCGACCACCCATAGTTATGTTGTTGCCAAAGGCAATGTGAATGGTTCCAAACACTTTCTCATCTTCAAGAATAAGACCTGTTAGCTTGGCTTTATAGTTTGTACCAATGCCAAACTCGGCAACTGCACGAGCATCGCGCCCCGACTTGTCGAGAATTTCGGCAAGCTGCTGAGCTTGCTTACCACCAGTTATGCTCTCGGCGTAACCGTTAACAATATCAACAACAATAGGAGTTTCAATCATACCAATGCTAGCCATAGAACCATCAATTACCAGCTTGCCGTTGGTTTTATCTTCCCATGGCGCCAAAAACACTTCGCCCGAAGGTAGGTTTCCGCTTTCGCCCTTATTGCGTAAAACCCCTTTGCTGCGGATAATCATCCTATCCTTTACAGGCATTGTTACATCGGTTCCCTTTTCGGTTACCACACGAATGGTGCTTACGCCTTCCATTTTATCGGCAATAAAATCGGTTAGCGAGATAATTTTATCGTAATCGGCGCTAAGACAACGAGCCATTGTATCGACTGTAATATTAGGCATTGTTCCAACACGCACGCCCTCTTTAACGGCATTCCGACGAGCATCAGTATGAGTAAGCGATTTTGATGTTGGGCAAACCACCACATCTACCATTTTCATCATATTAGCAACAGCCTCGGGTGGTTCCTGCCCATTGATCTCGCGCGATTTTATTTCTATCAGCATCGATTCTTTGCAAAGCTCCTTACCAGCATCATGTAGGGCTTGGCCTATTTCGCGTTTTAGCTCGTCGGTAATAACTAAAAGCGTTTCATGGGGTTGCAACCCCATACAATCTCTAAGCGCGATTACTGAAGAATCGCGAAGCTCATTAGTTTTCATATCGATATATTGTTTTAATTATTTTTAGCTGTTTTAATGATTTTTCAAATATAGCAAATGAATAGTATCGGGACAAAACCAAACCATTGGACAGAATTTTATACCCTACACTTAGGGTAAAAACT
>CAZTFJ010000178.1:0-6338 GCA_964612255.1 uncultured Rikenellaceae bacterium
GTGTGCGTAAGGTATTTGGTGCAACCCGTAAACAGCTCATAATTCAATATCTTGGCGAATCAAACCTAATTGTATTAGTGGCCATGGCCCTGGCGTTGGTATTGGCAGAAGTTTCGTTACCATTTATTACGGCCTTCTCTGGAGAAACCCTTTCGTTGTTTACAAGTTCATCGGCTAAAGTAGTTCTAGGCACTCCCGTTCTAGTGCTGATTGTTGGGCTAGGGGCAGGCAGGTATCCAGCTCTCTTCCTTTCGCGATTTAGTCCAACAGCAATTTTTAGACAGCCATTAAAAAAGTTCAGCAATAAAATATCTTTCAAATCTATTCTGTCGTTTTTTCAATTTGGCATTATGCAGATTTTGGTAATATGCACTATTGTTGTTTTTATTCAGCTGCAGCATATTAAAACTAAAGATTTAGGCTTTAATCCCCATAATCTAATATCAATAAGAGTTAATACTCCATCGCTTGAGGGGAAATATGAGCTTTTGCGAAGTGAACTTGCTGCTATCCCATATGTTGAGAATGCTGCATTGCACTCCTTTATTTTGGGGCACACCATATTGGCTCGCGATTTTGTGCTTGAGGGTAGTCCTGAGGCACTAAATATTTCGTATATGACTATCGACAACAATTATTTTCAAACATATGGCATTGAGCTGGCTGAGGGGCGTTTGTTTCAAGAACCTTTGGCAAATGAGGAGAGGAAGGTGATTGTTAATGAAACTTTTGTTGAGAGGTTTGGGTACGATAACCCCATAGGGCGTAAGATTTTTCTCCCCAACGACTCCGATCATCGCGAGAATGAGATTGTTGGTGTGGTAAAGGATTTTAACTACATGTCGTTACATAGTAGGGTTGCACCTATGGTTATGTTAACTTGGCATGACCCTATTCAGTTCGTTTCGTTACGATTATCCGACGATGATATTCAGCGTTCGCTTGCCGCTGTTAAAGCAAAGTGGGAACAGGTAGCAGGCGACACTCCCTTTCTCTACTTTTTTGTTGATGATAAGTTGGGCGAACTGTATGTAAAAGAGGATAGGTTTGGTAAAATTCTTAGCGTATTCACACTGCTTGCCATTGCCGTTGCTTGTGCTGGATTGTTTGGGCTAACCGCCCACATAATGCAAACGCGGCGAAAGGAGATAGCCATAAGGAAAGTTCTTGGTGCCAACACATATACCTTAAAAACACTTGTATCGTTAAACTTTTTAAAGGGTGTAGCCTTTGCATCGCTGTTTGCATGGCCTGCAGCGTGGTATATATCGACCAAGTGGCTCGAAAACTTTGCCAATCGCATAAGCATTCCTCTTTGGGTATTCTTGCTTGCCACCCTAGCATCAATGGTTATTGCGCTTGCTACAACTCTGGTTAAAACTTACGTAACATCTAACCAGAATCCTGCTGTTACTCTAAAATATGAGTAGAATAGTTTTTGGGGGAGAAAGGGATATTGTGCTTATTAAGCAACAAGTAAGATTTGAAACTTTGTATTAAAGTATATGCTCCTTTTGGGTTACATCCAATTTCTGGTGTTCAACCTAGTTTCGTGAAGTTGCTAGATGTAACTCTTAATACGGATTTACATCCATTTAGGGATTTGGATTGGGAAAATTAAGAAAGAATGTTGTTCCATTACCCTTATTGCTTTTAAACGAAATTGAGCCGTTGTGTAGCTTCATAATTTGCTGCGATAGGCTTAAGCCAATACCCGATCCTTGTTCTTTTGTTGAGAAAAATGGTACAAAAATATTCTCAATATTGTCGGGGCTAATTCCAGATCCATTATCCGAAATGGCCACTACCATTTTATTGCCCGTTGCTTTAGTTTCTATACATATTTCAGGTTGTTTTGCTCCCTCAAGCGCATCTATGGAGTTTTTTATAAGATTTATTACAACCTGTTCCAACAGGTCTTTATCGGCGTAAACCGTTCTAGCACTCTTACCTATTATCATACAAAATTTAATACCTTTTGCATTGAGTATAGGTTTAAGCAAGGTAATAATTGGTTCAGCCAATTTTTCAATATCTATGTATATTAAATTGGGTTTGGGGAGTTTGGTTAGGCTTCTGAAATCGTTAACAAATCGCATGAGCGATCGGCTTCGTATCTCTATGGCTTTGTATCCGTCGGCAATGTCTAAACTCTCTTGGGGCGTTAAATCCGATAGAGGACGGGGAGAATTATCGGGTAGCAGTAGCGTTTCGTTCATCGTTTCGCTCAGCGACAAGATTGGTGTAACCGAGTTCATAATTTCATGGGTTAGCACTCTCACCAATTTGCGGTACGATTCAATTTCCTGCTCGCGCAAGGGCTGACTAATATCGTACATCACAATTAGCTTGCTTTGCTTGTTAAGTAGCCTAATGGATGAACACGTTACAGAGTAGCGTAGCAACTCGCCTTGGTGAGTAAACGATATTACTTTTTGTTGGCCACTTCCCAGCTCCATTAGCTGTTCTGGTAGCGTAGTGTCTAAATAGCTAAAGTCTGTAATGTGCTCAATTTTTAGCTGCCCTAGCATTTTTCTCGATGCTAAATTGGAAAGCATTACTTTTCCCTGCTCATCGAAGCAAACCATGGCTTGGGCTACTTGGTCCACAATATGATTTAAGAATTGGTAATGAGCTTCCTTTTCTATTCGGGTTTCGCGGTAGCTTGTTGTAAGCTCGTTGAGCAGTCGGGCTAAGTCGGTGAAAATCTCTCCGCTGGCAGCTTCGTTAAAGCTGGTGTTAAAGTCTTTTTCTTTAACAGATTGTAGCATACTGTTTAGCTGCCTATATCCCTTTTCAATAAAGTGAATTAGCTCAATCGCCAGTATTGTTATCAATATCAAAAGAACAATGCAGGTAAAGTAGTATTCCGACAATTGAATGAAGTAGGTAAATCCTCCTATTGCCAGGCCTAGCATTATTACTCGCAGCAATATTTTTACTCTGAATGATCTATAGCCCATACTTCGACATTTTTCGGTAAAGCGTGGTTCTCCCCAAGCCCAAATCCTTAGCCGCAAGGCTCACGTTTCCCTTATTCATGGTAATCGCCTTTACTATGGCTGCCTTTTCAACATCTTCCATATTTAAGCTGTTGCTATTTACTAATGATGATGGTACCGATGATGATTTTTGATTTAAAAAAAGCGTTTGGGGTTCAATTACATTGCCATCGCACATAATAACGGCTCGCTCAAGGGCGTGACGTAGCTCCCTAACATTACCTGGCCAAGCGTACGACTTTAATACTCTATGCGCCGACTTGCTTAGAGTAACCTTGGTTTTTCCGTACTTGGCAGAGTATACCTTTAGGTAGTGATTTGCCAGCATGTAAATATCATCCTCTCTATGGCGGAGAGGTGGGATGTGTATTTCAATGGTGTTTATTCTGTAATAAAGGTCTTGCCTAAAGTCGCCCGAGTCAACCAGCTGGTTGATATTTGCGTTGGTTGCAGATATTAACCTAATGTCGATAGGCTTTGCTGTTGATGAGCCAATACGGGTTACTTCACGGTTTTGTAGGGTGCTTAGCAGCTTTGCTTGTAGCGTGGGAGATATGTTAGCAATTTCATCGAGGAAAAGGGTTCCGTGGTTGGCTGCCTCGAACCGTCCCGGTTTATTGTCTTTGGCATCGGTAAATGCACCCTTTATATGGCCAAATAGCTCGCTTTCGAAAAGCGATTCGGCAATTGAACCCATATCAACTCCAACAAATAGTTGGTTTACTCTGTTCGACTGTCGATGTATTGCCCTTGCCACAAGTTCTTTACCCGTTCCGTTTTCGCCAAGTATTAGCACGTTTGCATCGGTTTGGGCAACCTTTTTTATGGTGTCGAATACGTTTTGCATCGCCTTTGATTCACCAATAATCTGGTTAAAGGGAGAGTCTTCGGCATTCGAAATTACTTTTTGGGTATCTCTAAGTGTGTCAATTTCTCTGTTCGATAGGCTAAGCTGGTAGGCTGCCCCAACAGTGGCAAGTAGCTTTTTGTTTTCCCAGGGTTTTACAACAAAATCGGATGCCCCAATTTTCATAGCATTCACAGCTAGATCAATATCACCATAGGCAGTCATAAGTACAACCGAAATGGCGGGGTCAATGTACTTTATGCGCTTAAGGAAATTTATACCCTCTTTTCCGCTGGTAGCTCCGGGTGTAAAGTTCATATCAAGCAAAACTACATTTGTATCGCCTTTGGCAATTTCTTGTTCCGCCTCATTACTTGGTTTTGAAAATACACAGATGTTATCGTAATGCTTTGATAGCAGAACTCTAAGCGATAGCAGAATTTCTTTATTATCGTCAATTGCAATTATCTTTGACATATTAATGAGCTCTTGAATTATCTATGATGAGTATGTTTTGTTCCATATCAAAACTACAAATGTTTCAGTTTGAAACAAATATTTTTTTGTTTTTATTTTTTATGCATTTCAATATACTGATAATTAAGGGTTAATGGGTTGTGGTATGCGAGTTGATTAGTGTGAGGTGTATTTATAAAAACAGATTAGTTATGCTAAAAAGTATTTTAAAAACCACCATTAGGGTTTTATATAGGAACAAGGGGTTTACTGCAATTAATATTTTGGGATTAGCTATTGGTTTTGCCTGCTGCATTTTTATAGCGTTGTATATACACCACGAGTTGAGTTTCGATAGATTTCATCCAAAGGCTAAACAGCAATACTTGCTAACCGTAGGAAGCGAACGTAATGGAGAATTAAAGGACTTTATGGCAATTACCACACCCAAAATGGGTGAGGATCTTTTGGAGTATATTCCTGAGGTTGAAAAGGTGTTACGAATTGGTGGGGGAGGTGGTAATTTTCAGGTGGGCGATAAGCTTGTTTCATCAGGTCGCTTGCTTTATGCCGATACAACTCTTTGGGATTTCTGTGCATTCAGGCTTTTGCAGGGGAACCCCAGGGAGGCTCTAAAGGAGCCTTTTTCCCTAGTGATTAGTGAAACGCTTGCACACTCTTTTTTCGGAACCGACGATGCCCTGGGTAAAGTGGTGCTGCTCGATGGCAGTAAGCCCTACACCATTACGGGAATTGTTGAGGATCAACCAACTAATACACGCTGGAAGTATAATGGTTTTATCTCCTTTTCAACGCTTTACAATATTGAAACCGGAATAATGACAGAATGGGATGGCAATTTTAGCTTTCATACCCTAATGATGCTATCTAAAGGTGCTAATATTGATGAGGTTACTCGTAAAGCCAACGAATTTGCCAACCAGGGCATAAATAAAAAATTAGCACAGTACAATGTGAAATACATTATGGGTTTACAGTCGTTATGGGGTATGCATCTGCACAGTACGATGATGTACGAAAAAACTGGCGTTGCAAAAACCCTCTATCTGCTATCGGCCATAACGCTATTCATTTTGTTTATAGCTGGTTTCAACTTTGTGAATTTAACCACTGCCCGCAGTACTCGCCGAGCAAAAGAGGTTGGCATGCGAATGACCGTTGGAGCTTCGAAAACGGTAGTTCGCCTGCAGTTTATTGGCGAATCGGTTTTGCTAGGGATTATATCGGCACTAATTGCTTTGCTATTGGTTGAAATGCTAATGCCTTGGTTTAACAATTTGTTGGGCTTGCAGCTAAGCCTGTACAAGTACGAGGCACTTTCAGTAAGTTTATCCATCCCTTTATTTATACTATTCTTTGGATTTTTAGCGGGGCTGTACCCAGCGTATTTCTTATCGTCGTTCAAGCCTATACGTGTTCTTAAAGCTAGCTTTGGCGGTGTAAAATCGAAGGCTACCATCAGAAATGTGCTGGTTACATTGCAATTTGTTGTTTCGTCGTTGCTAGTAATTTCAACTGCAATTGTTTTCCTTCAGCTTAAGTACATAAAAAGCAAGGATCTAGGGTTTAATTCTGATAACTTGTTGGTAGCAGGGGTTATGGGTAACAATAATTGGGAACGAGCTCGCCTACTAATGGATGAGATACGTAAATTACCCGAGGTTGATATGGTTGATGTGTCGAATCAGATTCCGGGGCATAACTTTACCCAAAATGGATACGAAGTTGAGGGCGTTAAAGATAATTTATTGATTAGAACCTTGGCCGCAAGCCATACCTATTTGCAATCTATTGGTGCAACCTTTGTGCAAGGGCGTTGCCTTTCCGAAGATTTTTCGACAGATGAAGAGGGGGCAATTGTGAATGAGGCATTAGTGCGACTGGCCGGTTGGGATAATGCCATTGGTAAAAAAATTATAAGAGAAAAAGAGTTTAAGGTGGTTGGGGTGGTAAAGGATTTTCACTTCAGATCGCTTTACGAGGAGGTAGAACCCTTAATCGTTTTTTTACCT
>CAZTFJ010000179.1:0-6324 GCA_964612255.1 uncultured Rikenellaceae bacterium
GGTGTTGCCTGCCACGCCATCAAAACCGGGGTCTTCATTTGTGGTGTAGGATGAAGTTGTTTGTGGATAATTATCGAAACCCTCATCAAATTGGTAATCGATAGTGACCTTGCCGCTCAACGAAACAATTACCTCAACAGCGCCACCACCTGTAATGGCAATATCTCCCGAGTAGCTGTTAGGTGTAAGACCAGAAGCTAAGCGTACCCAAATATCAGTTTCAGCTCCATCAAACGCAGTTAACGTAAGCGATGATGTGTAAGTACCAGCCTCGGCATCGGAAACCTCAAAGTTAGCAGGAGCGGTAATGGTAACATCTGTACCATCAAGGTTTACACCCGAAAGGCTAAAAGATTGTGAGGCCGAAGGTCCCGATCCCTCAGCATAGCTAAAGTCAGACAAAGAATTTGGCTCACTGCTTAGTAGTGGAGTATCACCATTGCGTAACTTTACATTATCAACCTGCCAAGTTGCAGCAGCCAATGTGGTAGAGGTATATTTAAACCCAATATGAACGTTGCTCTCCCCAGCATATGTTGATAAATCACTCTCATCGACAGAAATAAAGTTTCCGTCAGTGGCTCTATTGCTCACCGTAAGCTTGGTCCACGTTGCGTTGGCAGGGTCACCAACACCCAAGTAGTTTGTTGAAACATATACCTCCTGCTCAGCATCAATAGCATTACCATCGGTAATGGTCTCATCAAAAACAAAGCGAATATCGGCTACTCCAGTAAAATCGAAAGTTGGGGTAATTAGCCAATCGACATTTTCAAGGGCAGTTCCAGACTTACCCGATATACTAGCGCTTCCATCAGGAGCTCCGTTTGAATTCCAACCCCAAACTTGCTCGCCAGAGGTTGTATAGGTGTAGCAATTGCCCAGGTCAACATCAAAAACTTGCTGATATGGAAGCGTGACACTTTTTGGCCCCACCACGGTATAGCTCTGCTCGGTTGATGTTGATGATTCGGAATCGATATCCTCGGCATAAATCACGTAGTAAACGGTAGTACCATCGGCCTGAGTTGGAATATCGGTATCGGAGGTATAGGTGCTACCAGAGCCAAGGGTCATACTTATGGTATTAGCATAAGTGCCGCTCTCGGTTCCCCAGCGCAGCTCCACGTTAGAAATTGTAGCATCGCCTTCTGTAATATCAGCCGAAACCGAAACAGCATCAAGCGAAGTTACGGCGTTGGGAGCTCCGGTTGGAGTTAGGGAAATATTGGATATTGTAGGGGCAGTAGGCTCGGAAGTAACTCCATAAATCTCAACATCATCAATATAAACTGTACTTGCAGTTCTTCTAAATTGAATAAGCACATTGCCACCCGACGAGTTTATGGTAGCCGTGAACTGAACCACAGACTCATTAGTTAGGGCAAATGGCGATTCTTCTGCTGCAGTCCAGCTTTCGCCCCCATCAGAAGAGTAGTTTACCTGCAAAGAACCCGATGCGGTACTTGAACTTGCCCAAAATTTAACAGTAGAAATGTCTTGAGGAATGTTTGGCGTAACTATTTGAGCGTTAGTCTGACTTCGTAATTGAAGAGAGTATAATCCTGTTACAACACCATTATCGGCCCTAACAACCTGATTAGAGGTTCCTGTCCAACTACCAGAACCTAAAGCATATGATGTTTCAGTGGAGTACGATGTGGGCAAACCTGTTTCAAAACTTTCGGAAAGTATTTGCCCCCACCCCACTACACTCCAAAAGATTATCAACGTAAAAAGGGTTAATGCAAGTAAATACCTTTGGTTCATAACGAGCTGTTTTTGTTTAAGATTTTATTGAATTTGCTTTACCTATCAACGTTTCTTACAGGTTTAACCAGAAAATATTTTTATTACAATGAAATGAGTAAAATCAATATCAAGATAAAAGTAATATTTCTTATTATCAAATAGATGAAGTTGATTTTAGGATAAGACTACAGATATAAATTGCTCAGTTCTCGGCAAAACAAATAGATAGGCAATACTTCCACCAATTAGGTATTTCCACGCTACATAACTTAATGCAACAATGCGCCGGGCATATATTTTCGTAGGGAAACGCACCTATCCACTAATTAACAATCACTTACAAAACTTATACAGCTAGGTATTTCCACCCCAATTTTACAAACAGGTAGTAGCACTCTTTTTTTCGGGTGAGTATGGGGGTAGCTTTGTATAAAGAAAAAAAGGAGCAAATGGCAAGCATACCCAAAATACTAATAGTTGAGGACTCGTACTTTAATCAGGTGCTACTCGAATCGCTACTCAGCAGCTGGGGATTTGAGACTATACTTTGTAAAGATGTAGAAGACGCTCTAGTAATATTACAAGATAACAACCTAAGCCTAATACTGCTCGATATTATGCTACCCGGATTGGATGGCTTTGATTTTTTAATAAATAAAAGAAAAAGCCAAAACAATACCCCTGTGATAGCAATATCGGCAAAAACCGACGACAACACCATAGCACGGGCAAAAGAACTTGGAGCCCTCCATTTTATAAAGAAACCTATTGACACCAATGAATTACTATCAACCACATCGATATATCTAAACAAAAAAGCCAACTAAAGCAGGAGGACAAAACTATGAAATTCAGAGACCTAAAAATTGGAACAAAAATTATGATGGGATTTGGCCTAGTGGCTCTAATCACACTCATAGTTGGAATTATTGGATTTGTTGGCGTGAACAGAGTTTCGAGTTCATTCCATGAAGTTGCTGATGTTCGTATGCCTAGCATCGAGTATCTGAAGGAGATGGAAATTGGGTTTGAAAATTACAGGGTAGCCCAACGAACATTACTGAACCCCAACCTAGGAGCCGAAGACAAGGCCAGGCAATTCCAAAATATTGCCAAAGCCCGTGAAAGGTATGCAAAAGCGATGGAAATGTTTGAACCCTTGGAGCAAACACAGGAAGAAGCAGTTCTTTGGAGAGAATTCAAAGAGAAACTAGAGCAATGGCGGAATGCAAACCTTACATTCGAAAAGCAAATGGACGAGATAACTCGAATTGATATCTTTTATCCTATGCAGTTCCTTAAGGATTTGCAAACCTTTCAAGGCGACCACTACCTTCTTCAGGTAAACATAGCCAACACCATTCGCAGTGGCAGAACATTTGATGGTGGCGACGACCATACTGCTTGCCGTTTAGGACGTTGGTTACCTACCATTACAACACAGAACCCCACAGTACAAAAAGCATTTAACGATTTGAGCGAACCCCACAAGAAGTTTCACCAAGCTGTGCATGATATTAAAAGGCTTGTAAACAGTGGGAATAGAGATCAGGCTTGGAGAATTTACGAAACAGTAATGCTACCAAGCGCCGAGGGAGTTTTCAGAAACTTTGAAATGGCCATTAACGAGGCAGAAAAAGCCGTTGGGTTATTCGAAGAGGCTGAAAAGTTAAACTTAAACAATGCTCGTTTGGCACAAAACGAGGCACTAAGCGTACTAAAAGAAATTATTACACTTAACGAAAACGTGGCAAAAAGTGCAGTTGAAGGAGGCGACCAAGCGGTTAGTGCATCTTCAGCTATGGTAATGGGAGGAATAGTTGCGGGATTAATTCTTGCTATAATACTAGGATTATTCATTACTCGCATTATTTCTAAACCTATTGTAAAAGGTGTTGGTTTTGCCCAAACCATTGCCCAGGGCGATTTAACAGCTCAACTTGAGAACGAGATTCTTGACAGGAAAGATGAGGTGGGACAGCTAGGCCTTGCCATGCAGAATATGGTAGACAAGCTAAAAGAAGTAATTGGTAGCGTGATGCTGGGATCCGATAATATTGCAGCAGCCAGCATGCAGATGAGCTCGGGTAGCCAGCAGGTATCGCAGGGAGCTAGCGAGCAAGCATCGAGCGCCGAGGAGGTGAGCAGCTCCATGGAAGAGATGGCCGCCAACATACAGCAGAACACCGATAACGCTCAGGAAGCCGACAAGATATCACAAAAGGTGCAGCAGGGCGTGCAGAAGGTAGGCGCTGCCTCGCAGGACAGCTTGATATCAATTAAGGACATTGCCGAGAAGATTAACATCATCAACGACATTGCATTCCAAACCAACATCCTGGCGCTGAACGCCGCCGTTGAGGCTGCCCGCGCAGGGGAGCAGGGACGAGGATTTGCCGTGGTGGCCGCCGAAGTACGCAAGCTGGCCGAGCGCAGCAAGATTGCTGCCGACGAGATTGTTTCCTTGGCCTCGAAGAGCGTGAACGTTACCGAGAACGCCTCGGAGCTAATGAGCGGACTTATCCCAGAGATTGAGCGCACAGCTAAATTAGTACAAGAGATTGCTGCTGCCAGCATGGAGCAAACCAGCGGAGCCGACCAGGTGAACACCGCCATCCAGCAGCTTAACCAGGTAACCCAGCAAAACGCTGCTGCCAGCGAGGAGATGGCCACCAGCGCAGAGGAGCTAAGCAGCCAAGCCGAGCAGCTTAAAGAGATTATTGGATACTTCAGAATTGATAGCCGCCGAATTAACAAGTTTAGGGCTGAGAATCACCTTGCACCCAAACCAGCGGCTACGCCAAAAATACAACAAACCAGCAACGGCAAAGCAAAAGGCGTAAATATTAACCTTAACAATGGTAATGGAGCATCACAATACCAAGAAATAAAGAGTAAAGCCGTAGCCGCAAATGGCGATAGCGAATTTGAAAACTTTTAATTATACCCAATTGCTGAGTGCAGTTGCTGCACTCAGCAATTACTAAAACACTCTACTGATGTTGACCTTTTACCTGCCAAGTAACACAAACCATAAAAGCTTAACGCAGGTTGTGTACATGGTTAAGCTTATAGGAAAACCAGCTATTAAGAAACAAACCGGCATTGTTACCAAAGAGTTACACCGAACCAATGCAAAAGGAAAAACAAACACTTAAAAAACCACGAGCATGAGCAATGAAAATAATAAAAAGATAAACTCTTACCTATCGTTCAAACTGGGCGACGAAGAGTTTGCTGCACACGCCAGCAAGGTGCTACACATATTGGAACTTACCAAAATCACCACAGTTCCACGGGCACCGGAGTATATGAAAGGAGTTATAAACCTGAGAGGAACCGTGCTGCCCGTTGTGGATACCCGCATTAAATTTGGGATGACACCCACCGAGTACACCGCCAACACCTGCATTATTGTAATGGATATTGTGGTTGATAACGAGGCAATTCAGCTAGGCGCGCTGGTTGATGCGGTACAGGCAGTAATTGAAATAAACCCCAACCAAATAATGCCAGCCCCCAGCATTGGCAGCAAGTACCAAAGCCAATTTATTGAAGGCGTTACCAGCATTGACGATAAATTTGTGATGATTCTGGATATGGACGCCATTTTTTCTACAGATGATTTAACATCGCTCATGGAGGGCACTGCCGAAGGACAAAAAAGCGAAGCTGTAGAGGAGATTGGTTAAAAAACCACACCACCTATAAAAAGGCTACATCATGTTTGAGATAAGCGGAACGAACAATACGCACAGGATACTTATAGTTGACGACGACAGGGAGCTAGCCCAGTCATTAAAAGAGATTCTTTTAGATGAAGGGTTTAGCGTTGATACCGCTTGCAATGGGCGCGAGGGGGTGCGGCTTCAGAACGCCAATCCGTACAATGTAATAATTACAGATATTGTAATGCCCGAGGAGGATGGTTTAGAGGTAATCATGTGGGTAAAGAAAAACCACCCCAACACCAAGCTAATAGCCATATCGGGGGGAGGTTACTTCGACTCGCGCGATTATCTGCTAATGGCCAAGGAGCTGGGTGCTAGCATTGTACTTTGCAAACCATTTGAGGTGAATAGCCTAATTGCGGGGGTAAAACGCATACTAAACATTGAGCAAACGGCGTAAACAATTAAGCGCTGAAAATAAAAACCAGCCAGCTGCTAGCAATAGCGACTGGCTGGTTTGTTTTGGGGGATTGGGTGATTGAATGATTGGTTGATTGAATGATTGAATGATTGAATGATTGGGTGATTGGGTGATTGGGTGATTGAATGATTGTATCTGCGTCAGTTGAATTTAGAGTTTATTGTTTATAGAGTTCAAGGTTAATAAAGTTTAGAGTTTAGAGTTTAGAGTTTAGAGTTTAGGGTTGATGACCAGCCTGACTAGCGTGTGAGCAAGTTGGTTGGATGATTGGGATGACCTGACAGCCCTGCCTGTCGCTTGCTTACCGACGGCAGACAGGGTGCAAAGCTCTTTACCAAAGGCCGGCAAGCTGTCAGCGTATAAGCTTGATTGGGTGTTTGGGTGATTGAATGATTGTATCTGCGTCAGTTGCGTTTGGCG
>CAZTFJ010000180.1:0-6312 GCA_964612255.1 uncultured Rikenellaceae bacterium
TCGAGGTAAGCACCACAAATGGTATGTTCTTCGCCTTTATTGTACCGAGCTCAGGTATGGAGACCTGAAAATCGCTCAGGAGTTCCAGCAGAAAGGCCTCAAATTCCGGATCGGATTTATCCACCTCATCGATAAGCAGAACAACCTGATTTTCAGAACTGATTGCCTGAAGCAGGGGACGGGGCTGGATAAACCTTTCTGAAAAATCCCCTTGTTGGCCCTAGCTCCATAGTGCTTTCGCTAATGGGTAGCGGAATGAATGGTCAGAACTTTGCATTTGTAGGTTACCTTCCCATAAAACCCAACGATAGGGTAAAGCGGATTAAACAGCTTGAGCAGCGGTCGCGCGAAGAGAAGCAGAGCCAGTTTTTTATTGAGACGCCATATCGGAATAACAAGTTGCTCGAGTCTTTAGTTTCAACTTTGCAGCCAGATACGTTACTGCATATTTCGGCCGATTTAACAATGGATACTCAGCTTGTGACGACAAAAAGAGCAAGGGAGTGGAAAAACAAAATGCCCGACCTGCATAAGCGGCCGAGCATTTTTGGTATCCAAAGTTTTTAGCAATTACTTGCTTTCTGCATCGCTTGCGCTGGATGTTTTTGTATGCACCTCCAACTCAAATATAAGAGGAGTGTAGGGAGGAATGTTGCTACTGCTACCAAACTCACCGTATGCATATTCACTAAGAATAAGTATGGTTGCTGTTGAGTTGGTTTTTAGCTTTTTTAAAGCAATTGAAAACCCTTCTATATGTCCTGTTCCGCCAATTGTAACCTTAATGGGTTCGTAGGTTTTTGTTGGTTGATATGTACCGTTGTCGCTTGCAACTTCTTTAATGCTGGTATCGAATATCCAATAATCTAAAAATCTGCCGGTGTAGTCTACAGATATCACATCATCATCCTCAATTGTTTGGTGAGGATCTGTTGTTTCCTCATCTTCCTCATCCACTTCAACCTCTACCAGAGCCTCTTCTAAAATTATTACGCCCTCGGTTGTTAGAGATGCTATGGTTTCTTCAATATCTAAATCGGGGTAGTTTTCGGCAATAAAAGCTGAAACTTGTTCAATTTCATATGCTTCAGGGTCGCTAACTATCTTTAAAAATTCAACATCGATAATTACAGAGCTATATGGATTTAGAATGCCATATTTACTAGTTCCATAGGCAAGGGGTGAGGGCATGATAAAACGCGCTACTGCACCCTCGCTGATATAAGAAAAACCTTCCTCAAGTCCATTAATAAGAGGTGTGCGATCGTCTTTATACTTTAAATACTTTGGGGCGTAATGGGTAGATTTTGCAAATATGTCGTGCAGTTCTGCAATGCTGGCGTTAGTTGTTTCATATACTTCGTCATCTAAATTTTGTCCGGTAAAGTCAAAAAGTAAAAAATCGCCCTCTTGTGGTGACTTTCCATTGCCCTCACTTATTAATTTGTAGTATAAACCCGATTCTGTTGGAGTTAGATCAGGATAATTAAGGCTCATATATGCGTTTAGCCGGAGTAGTTCGTCGGAATAGCCTTCGTTAACCTCTGGTTCGCAGGCAGAAAAAGCGAGAATGCTAAGGAGTGTAAGTGAAAAAATTGTGGTCTTTCTAATCATTTTTATTCAAATTATTATTTAATGCTATCTAGTCTAATTTCACAAAATAGAGGCGTGTAAGGTTCAACTTCGGATGTTTGATTATAGCCAAATGCCAGTGGCGATGGTATAACCATTTGCATTGCATCACCAGGTTTTAGTTTCATAAATCCGAGTAGTAGGCCTTCTATCAATTGGTTATCCATTACTATTTCTCGATTTTCTGTTTCAACTTCGAGAATTGTTTCGTAATCAAAAGTTGTAATGTTATACCAGCCGTAAATAGTATCGTTTGGCATTGGCGATACTACACCTGTTCCCTCGGAAGTGAACTTATACCAAATACCAGTTGTGTCTGGTGTAAATCCTTGCATACCGGCCACAAAGTTATTGATATTATTTTGCTCTTGAGTAATTTTATCGTTTTTAACGTAAATTATAAATACGTCAAAAACTAGGGGGGTCCAAGGTTCTACTGGGCCTGTATGGATATCGCCGTAACCAAGGGTTGATGGAAAGTGAATTGAGGTCCATTGGCCTTCGCGACAAAGTTTAATTCCACGCGATAACCCTTCGATAAGGTTGTCGCTTTCAACAACAATCTTTACTGGGTTAAATTCACGTGAACTAGGCTCAATACCAATTTCTTGGGCAACTTCGATAATGTTAGTGTCAAAAACTTCGTTTTTTAGGGTGCGGCCTACATACCAAAATGCTACCGAATCGCCTGGTGCTGGGAAGTATCCAAAGCCTTTGCTTAGTATTGATGCGTAAACTCCATCGTACTTAACAAAATCAATTTTGTTTGACTCAAGGTACTCTTCAATAGTAATTTCATTGGCCACACGGTTTTCCTCGGTAACAGATCCCTCGCATGAAATTAAAGAAAGAAAGGCTATAGCGACGATTGTTTTGCAGCAAAAGTGACTCATTAATTCTTCGGTTTTACTTCAATTATTTCAACTTCAAAAACCACGGGGGTAAAGGCGGGAACTATGCCTGTTGAGCTGCCGCCTTGCCCAAAAGCGATGTACGAGGGGAGGATAAACAATGATTTTTCACCAGGGTACATCATCCCAATTGCTTCCTCTAGCCCTGGTATTACCTGCCATTTTTGGCCATAAACAAATTGGAAGGGCTCATCGCGCTTTCGGGTTGAATCGAAAAACTTTCCGTTAAAGAATCTACCCTCGTAATGTACGGAAATTGTATCGCCCTCATGTATCTTGTTTCCGTATCCTTTGGTAATTGGTATGTAGTGTAGCCCAGTTTGGGTTTTTTCGAAGTTGAGGTTCTGCTCCTCCACATATTGCCTCAGGAGAACTTGTTCGTAATCGCCAAAATCTTCTATCCAGTTAAGGAAAACTTCCTTTTCTTGCTGATACTCCTTTTCGCTCAAAATGTCTACCATTTTGATGTCAACCCTTAAAAAATCGTTGGGTTTTAGGAAACCGGGGAGGTTGGTTTCAATGGTTTTTGTAAAAAAGTTATTGGCTGATATATAGAAAGTTGAACTGTCGCCCTTAGCCATCATGGCAAAGCATTCATCAATAGAACCTTCAAATTGTGGCTCGGTTAGTTGGAATGTCCTGAGGCCATGGAAAAATAGCGAATCGCTTGGCGTACGGTAGGCTATATGGATGGTTATGAAGTTTGAAGGTTGAGCCAACAACTCGCTTTCGCCTAGGGCTACTAGTTGGTAGTGAATGTTAGATTTAGTGGTGGAAAATCCTGGAAATATTTTCGACTCGTTATTACAGCTCAAAAGCAAAACAACGAGAATAATGGGTAAAGTTTTAAGGTTTCTCATGGAAGCCACGTTATGGGTTTCACTAATTTATGGGTAAAGGTAAAAATTTTCGTTTAACTTTCAATTACAGTTAGCAACTCAACATCGAAAACCAGAACAGCCATTGGTGGAATACGGTTGTTGTCGCCCAACAGGCCATGCCCAAGGTGTGGAGGCATAATAAATTTGCCCTTCTGGCCTTGCTTCATCAGCAGGATTGCCATTTCTAGACCAGCCTCAACACCACCTTTACCTACTAAAAAATCTAAGGGCTTATCATCCTCTGTGCTATGAAGCTCTGTTCCATCAAGCATCGAAATCTTGTAGCTAATTACCACAATGTCGCCGGTTTTTACCTGAGGGCCGCTGGGTTCGCCCCATACAAGATGGTATAATCCGGCCTTGTTTTCTTTCATATCGGAGAGTTTGTACCTCTCAATGTAGGCTTCAATCCGCTCTTTGTCTTTATCTACTAGTGCGCGGTTAACTACCTCAAACTTATGTTTGGCCTCCGATAAGGATTTCTTTGATTGGTTATCGCGTTTGCTTTTGCATGCAGAAAAAAGCAGAACCAGCATAAAAAATTGGAAGACGATTCTCATTTTTTTAGCTCCGTTTGATTCTTCATAAGTATTTCAACGAATTTTTCCTCAGTTTCGTGTAACGATGAAAATGATTTTCCTCCCGCTGCATTAAGGTGCCCGCCTCCGTTAAAGTACTCCTCGCTAACCTTGTTGGCTGCAAAATTACCCGAGGAGCGTAGCGAGATTTTTACAAAATCTTTATTCTCGATAAAAAGAGCCGAGAAGGTTATTCCTTTTATGGATAGGGGATAGTTTACCAACCCCTCGGTATCGCCAATGCTGTACTTAAAGCGGTTTAGCTCATTGCGAGTAAGCGATATGTATGCCGCACGATACTCTGGGAATACTTTCATTTTCGAATCTAAGGCATAGCCTAGTAATCGCATACGGCTTTCGGAAAAGTTGTTGTAAACTTGCTGCTGGATTTCCTCTACGCTAATCCCTTTGGCTATAAGTTTTGCAGCAATTTCAAAGGTTCGGGGTCTGGAACAGGCGTAACTAAACGAACCTGTATCTGTCATTATTCCTGTGTACAAACAAATAGCTGCATCTTTGTTCACCTTGTTGTCGCTTGTAAGCATAAGGGCAAATTCGTAAACTAGCTCGGCTGTAGAGCTGGCACTAACTTCCGAAAGCATCCAGTTAAAGGCATTATCTGGGTTTGGGTGATGGTCGATAAGGATTTTAACCGCATTCGATTTAATTGCCGCATCCTGCATGGCCTCAAGCCGTTGGGGGCAATTGTAATCCAAGGCAAAAATTACCTCGGCCTTATCCAGCAGGTCATCGGCTTTTTTTCTGTTTTTAGAGTATCGAACAATCTGATTGCAAGCTGGTAACCAGCTTAAAAATTCGGGTATTTCGTTGGGTATTATGGTTGCAGCCTCAACGCCAATTGTTTTTAAAACGTGGTATAGTCCAAGCATCGATCCCACAGCATCGCCATCGGGGTTGTGGTGCGAAGTGATTACAATATGGCTTTTTGTTTGGATTAAATCTCTGATTGATTGTATGTTGTTTGATGTTATTTGCAGCATTTTTACATTGTGTTTTAAAAAATCCAAAGTTACTATAAAAAATATTACGTATACGATAAAAAAATCTTAATTTAGGGCTTATAACATCAACAGAAATGAGGACTAATAGAACATTTGCCCTAATTAAGCCAGGGGCAGTAAGAGATAACCATTACGGTGAAATTATATACAGGATAACACAAGCTGGCTTTGTTTTAAAAGCTATGAAAATGATTCGCTTGAGCAAAGACGATGCCATGCGGTTTTACGCTGTGCATGAGGGGAAGGAGTTTTATGAGCGACTCACCAAGTTTATTAGCTCGGGGCCTGTTGTGGCACTTGTTTTAGAAAAGGATAATGCCATTGAGGATTTTCGAAAGCTTATTGGTTCTACCGACCCCGCTAAGGCAGAGGAAGGTACTAGTCGGAAAATGTTTGGCCAAAGTGTAACCAGGAATGCGGTGCAGGGATCGGATAGTCCTGAGAAGGCTATAAAGGAATGGTCGTTCTTTTTTGCGCAGAAAGATATTCTAGATTAGCCTGAATTAATTGGTATTACAATTATTAGTGGTAATTTATATTGATAATACCTGAGATGAGAGTGTAAATATTTGCTCTTCGATATTTGGCGTTAACCTCAAAACACAAGTGCGCAAACCGTAATTAGATACTCGCAAACCCCGCGTTTCCCACCCTAACTTTTCGACTTTATGACTTTCGACTTTATGACTTTCGACTTTATGACTTTCGACTTTTCGACTTTCGACTTTCGACTTTTCGACTTTTCGACTTTCGACTAATAACCCTAACCTTAAAAAAGAAGCCTACTGATTTTTGTTGATAGCTCCCGCTAAATTGGCAGCAGAATCAATCACTTTAGCACAACATCTTTAATAACCTCGGCGCCTAGGTGCTGGTTGATGGCTTTTACTATTTTGGATCGGTGCATCATGAGCTCGTTGCGCAGCACCGACGATTTTAAGTGCACGAATAGCTTGCCACTCTTAACGTATACCGATTGGGTGAGTGCCTGAATGTTTTTACCCATTACTACTGGCCACGCGTTTACTGCTTCGGAGGCTTGTAGCTTGTCGCGGTGTTTGTACTCTTTTAAAAACTCTATGATGGCATCACCAAGTGATATTACGTTGTTCATTGAGTTGCTATTTTGAGTTTGATAATAAAACCTCACCATCATTCACATCATAAAGGTGAAACCCACTATCTATTTTGCTTAAGATGTGGTTAAGGCGTTCGCGGTTGGTATCGGTTATGAAAATTTGTCCAAAAGTATGGTCTGAAACTAGTCTTATAAACTGCTCAACCCTTA
>CAZTFJ010000181.1:0-6277 GCA_964612255.1 uncultured Rikenellaceae bacterium
AAAACACTTTTTTTCTGGCGTAAATTCTAACTGCGCTAATGGTCTTGGTATTGCATTTTTATAATGAACAACTATACCATGAAACATTTCTTGTGCCTGTGGCTCGGTTTTACCCTTGGTTTGCAATACAAATTGCCAATTCACATCAGGACTATTCAAAGTTGAATCAAGGGCCAATATTTCACGTATGCGGTTTGCTAACAGCTCATAATAATTTGTTCGCCAACGATGCTTGTCAACCGGATAGTTTGTAAACACAACCTCAACTAAAGTTGGAACTAAAAAGCTGTTATTAATTAATTTTGCCGATTTGCTGAGCCTATGCTGTGCATAGCCATTGGACAAAGTAAATGTTTTGGCAGGTAAAATATTATACTCGTCGACAAATTGATGCTTAAAATTATTATCGAACCATGCTGAATGCTCGGTTGGGTTCAGCAGAACATCTGAACTAAAAACACAACTTGTATCATCTTGTGCCACAAGTGTATTACCCAGTTGCAGAACCATAACGACTAAAAAGTACACCTTTCGCATAGTTTACCTTTCAATTTAGGTTAAACGTAAAGGTATGAAACAAATTGCCAATTACACTGTGAAATTGAGAACCAAAATCTGGCACGAAATATGATTACCCACCAAACTAACCAAAACATAAAACAAGATGAAACGCATACTAGTAATAATAATATCAATGCTCCCCCTCTTGGCTTCAGCCCAACTTTTTGGCGACAGGCTCCCTGGCTGGGTTAAGAATCCACCCAAATCTAACACATCATTTTTTGCTGTTGGCAAAGGCACCTCGAGCAATTTAGATGTAGCCGAACGCAAGGCAAGGCTAGATGCAAACGTAGGTCTGGCCAAACAAGTTGAACCAGTAGTTGAAACAACCACTTCGCGCCTTGCCAAATCGTTACGTAACAACAAGGTGATACTTCAAAAAATTCAGGTTGTTAGAAAAACAGTTGTAGCAAATCTTATTGACACAAGAACTGTAGAAAAGTATAAAACCGAAAACAATGGTTCACACACAGTATATATACTTGTGGAAATGCCTAAGCAAAACATTTCAAAGGCAATAGTAACCCAAATAAATGCCGACAAAACACTTTATCA
Source organism: uncultured Rikenellaceae bacterium (assembly GCA_964612255.1). GTDB lineage: Bacteria > Bacteroidota > Bacteroidia > Bacteroidales > Tenuifilaceae > Perlabentimonas. The sequence continues at coordinate 1,117 of CAZTFJ010000181.1, forward strand.
AGCTCTAGCCAATAAAAGGTCTTACAAAAAGTTACTTGCAGAGTTAGAATAAAAAAAATGCGGCAAGTTGCCGCATTTTTTTTATTCACTAACAAGCTATTTTATGTTACCAATAATTTCCTTTACCTTCTCAACCTTCTGGTTAAGCATTTCCGCTGATTTTGCCTCGGCAATAAACCTCAAATAGGGTTCAGTATTCGATGGTCGGATGTTGAACCACCAGTCGGGGAACTCAACCCTATAACCATCAAAATCGAACGATGCAGTTGGCTTTTCTAACGAAATGAAATGTTCGCGCACAGCATCCATAGCCTTTTGTTTTTGTTCTATCCTAAAATTAATCTCACCCGAGTTGGCGTAAGTTTCAATACCAGCAATAAGCTGCGATAGCGATTTCCCTTGTTGCTTAAACTTGGCTACCACATCAAGAATAATTAGGCAAGCCATTAAACCGGAATCGGAGTAATAAAAATCGCGGAAATAGTAATGGCCAGCCAGTTCGCCACCATAAATACCTCCAATTTCGCGTAATTTATGCGCAGCAAAAGCTCGCCCAACACGCCAAGTGCGCATTTCGGCACCAAGTGGTTTTAGGTATTCGCCAACAGCTTTTGATGTTCTAATATCTTGTAAAACTAAACCCCGTTCACCTTTCTCCTCAAGAAAATAATGGCCTAGTAGCGCAATCATCAAATCGGGCGATATGAAACGACCATTCTCATCAACAAACATTACGCGATCGGCATCGCCATCGAAAATTACACCAATATCGCACTGCTCTTTTTTTACAAGATTTTGCAAATCTACTACGTTCTCAGGCACCAAAGGGTTTGCCTCATGGTTTGGGAATGTTCCATCGAGTTCATCGTAAATATATGTAGGCCGGTTTCCCAACAATTCTTTAATAAGCAAGGCAGCCATTCCGTTTGAGCAATCGATACCTACACGCAAATTGCTATAATCCCCCACGTACTGCTTTAGAAAAGATAAGTACTCGCCACGAACATCCAGCGATTTAACTACACCAGGAGATTGAACTTTTGCTACGGGTTCGCCATTTTTTATTTTACGTTCAATTTCGTTTAAGCCAGTGTCGTAACCAACAGGTAAAGCATTCTCCCGCGACACCTTCATGCCATTATACTCTTTGGAGTTATGCGAAGCTGTAATTTGAACCGATGCGTTAAAATTGTACTTAGCTGTAGAGTAATACACCATTGGTGTAGTAGCCAGCCCTACATCGTAAACATCGGCACCAGCATCGGTAATACCCTTTGATAAGTATTCGAAAATCTCATCAGAAGAGACTCGTGCATCTCGCCCAACAAGCACTTTGTTTGTTTTTAGCAATCCAACCAAAAAGTATCCAATTTTATAGGCATCGTCTTTATTAAAATCTTTATTGTAGATACCCCTAATGTCGTATGCATGAAATGCTCCCATAGTTTTATAAAGTATTAAGAAAACAACCACTATTTAGCCAGATTAAACCAAAGGCTACAGAAGATTGTTTATCAGGTTGTTTTCGATTATTATTCAAGCTACATATAAAATGCAAAAATATACTTTTTAGTTGAATAAAGGCTTTTGCGACTGCTTAATGGTTTAATTAACGAAACATAAAACAAACGTTTGCTATGCCGACCAACATATTTTTATATGCCTTTTATGTTTTACAACACTTTTACTATTATATTTACCCACGATATAGAACCTAAAACAACAGGTATTACCGTTGGAGGAAAAATAAAAAAAACTAAACATGTTTAAAAAAGTACTTATTGCCAACAGAGGAGAAATTGCTGTGCGAATTATTCGCTCATGCAGAGAACTTGGCATAAAAACAGTAGCAGTATACTCTGATGCGGACAGAGCCGCAATGCATGTTCGTTATGCCACAGAAGCCTATTACATAGGCTCTTCACCATCGAATGAGAGCTATTTAAATATTGATAAAATTATTGAAACTGCTTTGATTGCAAAAGCCGATGCTATTCATCCCGGATATGGTTTTTTGTCGGAAAATAGCGAGTTTGCAAAGAAATGCCGTATGGCAGGGATTGAATTCATTGGTCCTTCTGCTGAAGCCATTGCTATTATGGGCGATAAAATTACTGCACGCCAAACAATGCTTAAAGCAGAAGTGCCAGTTGTTCCTGGTGGATATGATAGCGTTTCGAGCACAGAAGATGTTGAAAGAATTTCAAAAGAGATTGGATTCCCTTTGATGGTTAAGGCATCTGCCGGTGGAGGTGGGAAAGGTATGCGACTAGTTAGGAAAAAGGATGACCTGATATCAGCAATAAAAAATGCCCAGTCAGAAGCTCTATCGGCCTTTGGTAACGATAGCGTTTATATTGAAAAATACATTGAATCGCCTCATCATATCGAGTTTCAGATATTTGGCGACAAGCAAGGCAATACATTACACCTTTTTGAAAGGGAATGCTCAATACAACGCCGACATCAAAAAGTTATTGAGGAAACCCCATCGCCATTTATTACTCCCGAACTTCGCGAAAAAATGGGAAAGGCAGCCATTGCTGCAGCCAAAGCAGTGAATTATGTAGGGGCTGGTACAGTTGAGTTTTTGGTTGATGCTAATAGAGATTTCTACTTTCTGGAGATGAACACAAGACTGCAGGTTGAGCACCCTATCACAGAGCAAACCACTGGTATCGATTTAGTTAAAGAACAAATCCAAGTAGCATATGGGCTTCCCCTCAGCTTTAAACAGCACGAGGTGTCACAAAATGGGCATTCAATTGAATGTAGGATATCGGCAGAAGATCCGTTTAACAACTTCATGCCAAGCCCTGGCTTAATCAGACACATTAGCGAACCCAATGGAATGGGAATAAGAACTGATGGTTACGCATACGAGGGTTACGAAATCCCTATACACTACGACCCGCTTATTAGTAAAGTAATAACCTGGGGAAGAACGCGCAACGAAGCAATTGAACGTATGCGCCGAGCCCTATACGAATATAAGGTTACCGGAATTAAAACATCAACCAAGTTTCTGGAACGCATTCTTTTGAACAACAACTTTAGAAATGGACAATACGACACCCACTTTATTGACAATAATAGCGAAGAGCTCCTAACGCCTTGTGCCGATGACAAAGGGGTGTGTCAAGACATGGCCATAATAACAGCATACATTGACCACACTAACCGATTAGAAAAAGCAGCAATGGGAGATAATAGCCTAGTTCGCTCTGGAGAAAAATGGAAAGAGTACGGGCTAAAAAAATCAATTCAAAGAATTTAACCATGGCAATAGATATAAAAATAGGGAACCGCGAAGCAAGCGTCCGCCTAATTAACAAAGAGGGTTCAATGGTAACCATTGATATAGATGGAATTACCTACAGCGTTGATGTTTTAAACGTTGAAGAAGGGGAATACTCCGTTTTACACGGGCACAAATCGTATAACATTGAACTTATCCCTGGCAATGAGCCTAAGAAATACTATGTTAACACCCACAATTCATCTTACGATATTGAAGTTATTGATGCTCAGAGGCGATATCAGAGAAGTAGAAATTCAGAAAGCATTGGGTTTGCTGAAAAAACCATAACCGCACCAATGCCCGGAAAAGTTGTTCGCATACCAGTAACCCTTGGTCAGCGAGTTGCCATGGGTGATACGCTAATTGTTATATCTGCAATGAAAATGGAAAGCGATTACAAAGCTTCAATCGACGGTATTATTACAAAGATTTTAGTAAAAGAGGGCGATTCTGTTGCTAGTAATCAAGCTCTTATTGAAGTAAACTAACCAAACATTTCATGGATAGCTTAGAACAAAAATTTGCCCAATTCGAGCAAATAAACTCTATTGCTGAACAGGGTTCAGGCAAAGAAAAAATAGACAAACAACATCATGCAGGGAAAAACACCGCTCGTGAGCGGATACAAAACCTTCTTGATCCAAATACTTTTAACGAATTTGATAGGCTAGTAACTCATCAGGCTACTGAGTTTGGGCTTGATAAAACTAAAGTTCCCGGCGATGGGATTGTAACTGGATACGGAAAAATTGACGGACAACTGACCTACGTATATGCCTACGATTTCACAGTTATGGGTGGATCGCTGAGCAGAACAAATGCCGCTAAAATTATAAAGTTGCAAAAACTGGCATTAAAAACAGGATCCCCAATAATTGGGCTAAACGATTCTGGAGGTGCTCGCATTCAAGAGGGTGTTCAGAGCCTTGCCGGTTACGCGGAGATATTTGCCAACAACGTTAAAAGTTCCGGTGTAATTCCACAAATTACCTGTATCATGGGGCCGTGTGCAGGCGGCGCGGTATACTCGCCTGCCCTTAACGATTTCATTATAATGGTAAAAAACACAAGTTATATGTTTGTAACGGGTCCCGAAGTAATTAAAACAGTTACGCACGAAGATGTAACGAAGGAAGAACTTGGTGGAGCCATTACTCACAACTCAAAAAGTGGAGTTGCTCATTTCTTAGCCGACAACGAAGAGCAAGCTCTAATGCTTATACGTGAACTAATAGGATTTATTCCTCCAAACAATATGGAGCAAGCACCAAACTACCCAACCACTCACACTCACTACGAAGAGGATGAAGATATACAAACTATTGTTCCTGCTGACCCCAACAAACCTTACGATATAAAAGACCTTATTCTGCCAACACTCGATGACAAAAACTTATTGGAAGTACAAGCTCATTTTGCTAAAAACATTGTAATAGGTTTTGGCAGGTTGGCTGGGCAAACTGTTGGGATTGTGGCAAATCAACCAGCATTTCTTGCAGGAGTGCTCGATATCGACTCATCGGTTAAGGCCGCTCGCTTTATCCGTTTCTGCGACGCATTCAATATCCCAATAATCACATTCGTTGATGTACCAGGATTTTTACCAGGCATAAACCAGGAAGAGAATGGAATTATTAAACACGGATCGAAACTTCTTTATGCCTATGCCGAGGCCACAGTTCCAAAAATTACAATCATAACCCGCAAGGCATATGGTGGAGCCTACTGCGTAATGTCGAGCAAACAAATTGGTGCTGATATAAATTATGCTTACCCCACAGCAGAAATTGCCGTAATGGGCCCCGAAGGAGCGGTAAATATTTTACATCGTGGCAAAGTTAAAAACAACAAGAACAAGCA
>CAZTFJ010000182.1:0-6266 GCA_964612255.1 uncultured Rikenellaceae bacterium
GATGTAAAGGCGCCAAAGAACCGCTAAAAGCTTAAGAAAGTAAATAAAGCTAAGGAAATAAAAAGATAAGCACCCTTATAGCATATCAACAAAAAAAGAAGTTCAACAAATAGCGTTGAACTTCTTTTTTTGCTTTTATATACTCACGGGGTGACTATTTGCTAAGCAAATAGTCACCCCGTGAGTAATCTCAAATCGCTTACTAATTAATATTACTGCTGCAGGCTATAAAGCTTGGTGTAAATTCCATCCTTCTCGAGCAGCTCATCGTGCTTACCCCGCTCAACAATTTCGCCCTCATGCAGCACGCAAATAAGGTCGGCATTTTTTACCGTTGACAAACGGTGTGCAATTACCAGCGAGGTGCGGTTCTTCATAAGGTTCTCGATGGCATCTTGCACCAAACGCTCCGACTCGGTATCGAGAGCCGAAGTGGCCTCGTCGAGAATCATGATAGGTGGATTTTTCATAATTGCCCTGGCAATGCTTAAGCGCTGGCGCTGACCGCCCGAAAGTTTGCTCCCCCTATCGCCAATATTGCTGTAGTAGCCATTGGGCGTAGCCACAATAAACTCATGGGCATTGGCAATTTTGGCAGCCGAAATAATATCCTCATCCTTTGGATTATCCAAACCAAATGCAATGTTGTTGTAAAACGTATCGTTAAAAAGAATGGGCTCCTGATTCACATTACCCATAAGGTTACGCAAGCTTCTCAGGCTATAATCTTTCACATTCACTCCATCAACTAGAATTTCGCCCTCTACCACATCGTAAAAACGGGGCAGCAAATCGACCATAGTACTTTTACCAGAACCCGATTGACCAACCAAGGCTACAGTCATACCTTTGTTAATCTTTAGGTTGATATTTTTGAGAACATAATCGTCCTTATACTTAAAGCTAACATTTTTAAACTCTATGCTGTCAGCAAATCCAGATCGAACGAGAGATCCACAACAATCCGTAATAGGGTTGCTTGCGTAAAGAAGGGTATCAAACCTATCGGCCGAGGCCATTCCCTTTAACACATTAAAATAAGCGCTTGAAAACGATTTGGCAGGGTTAATAATCATATAAAAACCAGCTATATATCCAATTAACGACTCAGGACTAAGTTTTCCAGTGCCCTCAAAAACCAACCTTGCCCCAAACCACAACACCATAACCACCACCACGGTACCCAAGAACTCGCTAAGGGGGCTAGCCAAATCGCGGCGACGCCACATCTTAATCATGAGGTGCGAGTAAAACGAGTTAATGCTCTCGAAACGCTTTCGCATTCTCGACTCGGCATTAAACGCTTTAATCACCCTAAGCCCGCCAAGAGTTTCCTCTATAATTGAAAGTAGCGTACCCATCTTGCGCTGGCCTTTAAACGAAGTTTTGCGTAGCGATTTTCCTATACGGCCAATCATACCGCCAGCAATAGGCAACAAAACCAAAACAAATAGTGTTAGCTGTGGACTAATGGCAATAAGAAAAATTAGGTATACAATTATTATGATAGGCTCCTTAAAAAACATCTCCAGCGAGCGGATAATAGACACCTCAATTTCATGCACATCGGTGGTCATTTTGCTAATGATATCGCCCTTTTTCTCGTCGGAATAGTACCCCAAGGGTAACTCGAGTACTTTATTATACAACTCATTGCGAATATCGCGCACCACGCCCAAGCGAATAGGTGCCAAAAACCATAAGGCCAGGTAAGCAAAAAGATTTTTGAGCAAAGATGTAGCCGCAACCAAACCTACTATAAAAAGAAGGGCTACCGACTTTCCGTTATCGATAATTAGCTGGCTCACATAGTAGTAAAAAAAATCTTTGATATACGAAAAATCGTAAGTTGTAAACTCAGGCCGAGTTTCAACCAGCGGAGAGGTTTCAAAAAGAATTCCCAAAAATGGAATTAGCATTGCAATGGAAAAAAGCCCAAAGAAAGCACCCAGTAAGTTAGAGAATATGCTTGATGCAGCTTGCCACTTGTAGGGGAAAATAAATTTGAAAACCTTATAAAACTTCTTCATTATTAATCTTTATGTGTTTGGTATGACCTAGCAGCAAGTTTAAAACAACACCCCGGTGTAATTAAATGGAGTAATCATTTTAAGTTCATCTTTAACCGAGGTTGATACTTCGAGCGTATCGATAAAATTATGCAGCTGCTCTTTGGATACTGCCTTGTTAGTACGGGTTAAATCCTTTAACGCTTCGTATGGGTTGGCATAACCTTCGCGACGAAGAATGGTTTGTATTGCTTCCGAAACAACAATCCAATTCCGCTCTAGGTCGGCATTTATGGCCGTTGGATTTATAACCAGCTTCTCGAGACCCTTTAAAATGGCTTTAAGCGATAGGATTGTGTGGGCAAAAGGCACACCAATATTACGCATTACGGTGCTATCGGTAAGGTCGCGCTGCAGGCGCGATATGGGCAACTTCTCTGACAAGTGCTCGAAAATGGCATTAGCAATTCCAAGATTTCCCTCGGCGTTCTCAAAATCAATTGGATTCACCTTGTGTGGCATAGCCGATGAACCAACCTCACCCTCCTTAATTTTCTGCTTAAAGTAATCCATTGAGATGTAGGTCCAGATATCGCGGCAAAAATCAATAAGGATTACGTTTATTCGCTTTAAGTTATCGAAAGTAGCAGCCAAGTTATCGTAATGCTCAATCTGAGTGGTTATTTGCGAACGCTCAAGCCCCAGCACATCATTTACAAAGGTATTGGCAAAATCGACCCAATCCACATTAGGATAAGCAACATGGTGTGCGTTGAAATTGCCTGTTGCACCACCAAACTTTGCCGACACTGGCACCTTGCGCAGTAGGTTTACCTGCTTGTTAATTCGCTCCACAAATACGCTAATCTCTTTCCCCAATCGGGTTGGCGAAGCGGGTTGACCATGGGTACGAGCCAGCATGGACACATCGGACCATACTTGTGCCAGCTGCTCAAGCTTTTCTAGAAGCATATCGAGCGTTGGGTAATACACCTCGTGACCAGCATCGCGAAGCATACAGGGGAATGCAGTATTATTTATATCCTGCGATGTTAGCCCAAAATGAACAAACTCGAGCTGCTTTGTAATGCCTAGCTCCTTAAACTTATCTTTCACAAAATACTCAACCGCTTTAACATCGTGGTTGGTTCGCTTTTCAATTTCCTTTACAGCTTTAGCATCAAGTGCCGAAAAATCCTTATAAATACTCCGGAGGCTCGATAACGTTTTGCCATCAATTCCCTTTAGCTGAGGCAATGGCAATTCGCATAAAGCGATGAAATACTCTATCTCAACCATAACCCGGTAACGGATTAGGGCTAGCTCGGAGAAGTACGAATCGAGCTTGTCGAGGCTATTCCTATACCTACCATCGATGGGTGAGATGGCAGTTAAAAGACTAAGTTCCATATTGTGAGTTTTTTTTCGTATGCAAAGGTAACAAACGTTAGGCAACCATAAAGGAAAAAGTTGGGTTGCCACAGCTATTTTGTGTTATTTACTTTATTATTGGTTTCACTAAATCGCTAAACCTGGATATTGTACTTTTCGAGTCGTCTGTCGAGCGATTGACGGGTAATATTTAGCAGCTGTGCAGCCTCAGACTTCACATAACCTGTTACTTTAAGCGCCTTGGCTATGGTTCTTTTCTCGATCTCATCCAAATCAAAAATCTCTTCATTTTCTATTGGCAGCTGCTCACTCTCTGCCGGTTTTAGTCCGGCAAACGAAAACTCGTTTAAGGTTAGCCTGTCACCATCGGCAAGGATAATTGCCCGCTCAACCATATTGCGAAGTTCCCGCACATTGCCAGGGAAATGATAATTTAGCGCTGCCGATACAACCCTTGAGTCTACTCCAGCTATCTTTTTGTTTAGCTTTCTGCTAATACTATCGGTATAGTAGTTAAGCAATACGGGAATATCCTCGGGACGCTCACGCAAAGGGGGAATGTAAATCTCGAATGAATTTACACGGAAATACAAATCGTTTCTGAACTTATTCATTTCGATTAAATCGGCGATATTCTGATTAGTTGCATCAATTATACGAACATCAACCGAAACGTCGTTTACGGCTCCAAGGCGTCTAATTTTTCGGTCCTCTAACACTCGCAGCAATTTGCTTTGCATATTGGGCTGCATATCCACAATTTCGTCAAGAAAAAGAGAACCGCCATTAGCAATCTCGAACCACCCCAGCTTATCTTCGTTTGCACCAGTAAAGGCTCCCTTTTTATGCCCAAAAAACTCGCTTTCGAAAAGAGTATCGGGTATGGCGGAACAATTCACAGCATGAAAATAGTTGTCGCGACGCGAACTAAGATAGTGAATACCCCTTGCAACCAACTCTTTACCCGTTCCACTCTCGCCAGTAATAAGTACGGATGTATTATCAACCCGTGCCACTTTACGCATCAAATCGAGCACTTGTTGTATAGCCTTGCTTTGTCCAATAATCTCGTAGCCAAAGTTGTCGCGCAAATCTTTCGATACCAATTCGTAAGATTTGTTTACCACCTTTAGCTTGTTTGCAAGATCGATATAGCGTCGCGTTCGCTTTATGGCTGCTCTCATATCGAGCAGCCTGAAGGGTTTTGGAAAAAACTCAACTGCCCCCAACCGCATAGCCTGAATTACAGCCTCCATATCGCCGTGACCAGTTATCATTATAACTTCAATATGTGGGTATAGCTGTTTTACCTTCTCAAGCACAGCAAATCCGTCCATCTCGGGCAATCGCAAGTCTAGTATTAAAACATCAACATGCTGTTTTTCCAAAATTCTGAAAGCCTCAGAAGGCCTATCGGCAGCGCTAACAGTAAATGACTCGTTCTCGAGAAATTCTCGTATCTCATCTCTAAATACTTTCTCGTCGTCGAGAATTAAAATGCTTAATGATTGCATGCTATATTAATTACGATTTTGGAATTTTCACATCAAACTGGGTAAACTCTCCCTCCTTGGAATCAACGGTAATCTCACCAAGAATATCCTTTACAAATCCATAGGCAATTGATAAGCCAAGGCCTGTGCCCTTGTCTACCTTTTTAGTTGTATAAAAAGGGTCAAAAATTTTCTCCAAATCCCTTGGTTTTATACCTACTCCATTGTCGCGAATTGTTATGTAGGCAAATTCTACATCTTGCCAGGTAGAAATTTCTATTTGTTTAACGTACCCATCAATATCTCCTATCGATTTTTCATCAACAGCAAATTTGGCATTGCTAATCAAGTTAAGCACCACTTGCTCCATCTTAAACTTGTCGGCTATTACCTTTTCCAGATTAGGAAGAAGGTTAAGCTTAATCTCTACATTGTGAGACGCAAATTGTGCATTAACCATCATGAGTGTGCTGTTAACTACCTCGTTAAGATCTACCCTTTCGAATGATGCGGGTTTGTGGGATCGTGAGAAGGTCCGGATGTGATCAATAATTCGTTTAATCCTATCCACATTCTCGAACATCAGGTTTATCTTATCATGCACATAATCGTCGGTAAGGGTTTTATCGGCTAATCTTAACAAAATGTTATCGAGGCCCATTGAAAGGCCACCCAGAGGTTGATTAATTTCATGAGCAATACCCGCAGCTAGCGTACCCAGCGATTCGAGTTTTGATTTCTGGGCAAGGAGTAGCTGTTGCTTTTCCTGCTTTTTAACCTCAAGAATCATTCTTTTCTCAAGGCTTTTGTTCATCTCAATAATGCGCTGCTCTGTCTCTTTCTGCTTTTCGAATTCCTTCTGTTTGCCACGATAAAAAAAGATGAATAGCACCAAAAGGGCAAAAAGGAAAAGAGCCAGGGCAATAAAGACCATTCTCTGATATTGAGATTTGGTAAGCTGTAGCTCCTGAATTTCACTATTTTGCCTAAGAATTTCGTTCTCACGCTCTTTCTGAGAAATATCATATAGAATTTGCATTCGGGCCAACTTTTTTCCGCTCTCCTCACTGTAAATCGAATCGCGAAGCTCTGCCCACAACTTATAGTAGTTGAGCGATTGCCTAAAACGCCCCTCCTCCTCGTAAACCTGCGATAAGTATTTGTAAACATCGGCAGCTGATGTGGTAAGGTTCTGGTTTGTGGCAATTTGTAGCGCTTGATTTAGGTAACGGGTGGATGTTGGGTAATCGCCAAAAACGCTATAACATCGCGAAATGTTCACCAGTGCGGTTATTTGCTCTTGCTGCCTGTTGGCACTCTGGGCCATCTCAAGGCCTCTAGTATAGCTGGCCACTGCCTGTTGGTACTGTTG
>CAZTFJ010000183.1:0-6254 GCA_964612255.1 uncultured Rikenellaceae bacterium
GTCACAACATAACGGCACAGCAAATTGCCCAAGCCATTGCACAGTATGGATATAGCGCAGGACTTGGCGTAGAGTCAACAGCAGAGTCTCAAACTATGCCGCTGTTATTAACTGGACCAGGTATCAACCCCAAACAATGGCACTCCATTGAGGTGGCCAACATTAATGGTCGTATTATTACCCTTGGGCAAATTGCTACCGTGGAGCTGCGCGAGCGCGAACCCGATGGTTACTTCCGTATAAATGGGCAAACGGCCATTACGCTGGTAGTACAATCGTCGGACGAGGCAAACCAGATTGCCACAGCCAACAAGGTTTATGTTGAGGTTGATAAGATTAGGCAAAGCCTTCCGCCGGGAGTTGAGTTGCTAAAATCGCACGATAACACCACGCACCTGCGCACCGACCTGCGAAAGAATTTTCTGCGCACCATATTCTCCATCAGCATTCTGCTGATTTTTGTGCTGGTGGCATCGCGTAGTTTCCGATACCTGCTGGTGGTGGCTGTAAGCCTAGTGGCCAACCTATCCATAGCCATTCTGTTTTACCACACCATGAACCTCGAGATACATATGTACTCGCTTTCGGGCATCACCCTGTCGCTGGGGCTAATAATAGACAATACCCTGGTAATGGTAGACCACCTGCGCCATAGGCGCAATATGCTGGTATATACGGCCATTCTGGCCGCAACGCTCACCACCATTGGCGCGCTTGTCTCTATCTTTTTCTTAGAAGAGAGCCAGCGGGCAAACCTTACCGATTTTGCCTGGGTTATCATCATTAACCTGTCGGTATCGCTAATTATTGGCCTATTTCTAATCCCCTCGCTGGTGGATAGGCTTAAACTTGGCAACATTCAAAATTTGCGACGTAATGCCACACTCCGATTCAGATACAAACTAGCTAAGGGCTATGCTTGGCTTGTATCAAAAATATATCGATTTAGAAAGATAGCGCTTACCGTGGGCTTGCTAGCCGTGGGGTTGCCCATTTTTCTCCTGCCCGATAAAATAGAAGAAGAGGGATTTTGGCCAGATATCTACAACTCCACCCTAGGCTCAAACACCTACCGAACATCAATAAAACCCATAGCAGATAAGGCTCTGGGTGGTTCGCTACGGTTATTCTACAACAGCGTGTGGACTAAAAGTTTTTGGGGAACGCCAGAGCGAACCCGAGTGTTTGTGAGAGCCTCGCTGCCACAGGGTTCAACCCTTGAACATGCAAACCATCTGGCTGCCATTTTCGAGTCGCATATACTGGCGCACAGCGAGGTGGAGCAATCCATTTGCAACGTGCGGGGCACAGGCTTCAATATCGAAATATTCTTTACCCCCGAGCACGAGAACAGCTCGTTCCCCTTTGTCATAAAATCGAAAATGGAGAGCGTAGCCATTACCCAGGCAGGTGCCGATTTTTCAATATACGGCGTGGGTCGTGGTTTCTCCAATGCCCTTGGCACTGGCTGGGCCAACTCGCAAATTAGGCTAACAGGCTACAGCCATAGGCAGCTAATGAGCTGGGCTAGGGTAGCAGCCGACTCGCTAATAAAAATGCCAAGGGTTGATAAGATATGGATTCGCGGGGGCGATGCCTACTGGTTTACCGATGAGTATCGGCGTTTTCTTAACCTCAATAACAATCTGCTACTAGTACAAGGCATCCCCGCATACCAAATGGCCAGCGAGCTGGCTCAATTCTCGCCCCGCAGAGATTTAATTCGTTACGAAACCGTAAGTAGCAAAACATCCACGCTTCGCATAAGGCCTGCAAGAGATATGGTACCCTCCGATTTTGAGATAAAAAAATCGCCCATCGAGGTAAACGAACACCAAACCCGCACCGAAACCGTGGGCACATTCCGCGATGAGCTTACCAACGACCAAATTCACAAGGTAAACCAGGAGTACATTGTTACGCTGGCTTACAACTACATTGGCCCCGATAAGTTGGTACAAATGGTATTGGATAGAGAGATTGAACGCCTAAACACCATTCTGCCCATAGGGTTTAAGGCTGGCAAGCGACAGTTCGCCTCGTGGCGCAAGGAGGATAAAAAGCAGTATGGACTAATTGGGCTTATGGTGCTAATCCTTTTCATCATAACCTCGGTGCTATTCGAGTCGCTTAGGCAACCACTGGCGGTAATACTGCTGGTTCCGCTATCGTTTATTGGGGTGTTTATCACCTACTGGATGTTCGACCTATCGTTCGACCAAGGAACCTATGCCGCCTTTATTCTACTAGGCGGACTGGTAGTAAACTCGGCCATATACATTATTAACGAGCAGAATAACCTGAGGAAACGATACCCGAACGCAACGCCACAAAGCATTTATATTAGAGCCGTAAACGCCAAGGTGGTTCCCGTTCTGTTAACGGTGCTATCAACCGTACTTGGGCTGCTGCCCTTTGTGATGTTTGGCGAGGAGCCATTCTGGTTCTCGCTGGCCACAGGTACAATAGGAGGACTAATTTTTAGCATCCCGGCGCTGCTGCTCTTTTTACCAGCACTGCCTGGAGGAATGTTTAGGAAGGATAAGTAATGAATTTCGAATAATGAATATTGAATAACGAATATTGAAGTAAGGACATTCGAATGGCCACCAGTAAGGCGTAAAAGGCCTTGCCATAACTAACCTTCGACATTCATCATTCGATGTTCGACATTCGATATTAAGTTGTTCTGATACTTGTAAAACAAATTTTGAAATCAGGAAAGATAAGTGTAAACCTATGGTAAAGTTCCTAATTAACCGTCCCGTTGCAGTACTAATGACATTTTTTGCCCTGCTTTTGCTGGGAATCTTCTCGTCGTTTCTGCTACCCGTATCGTTACTGCCTAACATCAATATCCCCGAAATAACCGTAAAGGTAAACTACCCCGGCAAGCCCGCCGTGGAAATGGAGCAAACGGTGGTGTCGCAGCTACGTATGCAGCTGCTGCAAATACCCGGTTTAGACGATATGCAGAGCGACTCCCGCGATGGCGAAGCCACCATTAGGCTAAAATTCGACTACGGCGTAAATATCGACTTTATATTTGTTGAGGTGAACGAAAAGGTAGATATGGCCATGGCCGATTTGCCCCGCGAGATTCCACGACCACGCGTAATAAAGGTCAGCGCATCGGATCTACCCGTTTTTAATATCAACATACAATATGCCGATACCAGCAACCTTACCCCTACCCGTATGCTGGATCTGAGCCAAGTGGCATCAAAAGTTATACGTAAGCGGGTTGAACAGCTACCCGAGGTTGCCCTGGCCGATATCACTGGAACAACATCGCCACAGCTGGTAATTGAGCCCGATAGGGGCAAACTACAGGCGCTAGGAATTGGTGCCAACCAAATACAAGCAGCCCTAAACCAGAGCATGTTTGAGCTGGGCAGCCTTAGGCTACGCGAGGGGCAGCTGGTGTACGATGTGATTATTGAGCAGAACGTGGTGCAACCCTCCGATATCAACAAAATCCCCATAAATGCTGGCGGCAGAGTATTCTCGCTTAGCGAGCTGGCAACCATAACCCTGCAACCTGCCCGCGCTCAGGGTACTTACCTTTACAATGGCAGCCCTGCCATTTGTATGCCCGTGGTGAAGCACACCAACGCCCGTATGGGCGATATGAAAAAGGCGGTTGATGAACTAGTGGTTCGACTTAGGCACGATTACCCAGAGCTAATTATCAACCTAAGCCACGACCAAACCAAGATACTAGATTACAGCATTGTAAACCTACGCAACTCGCTAATTGCCGGAGTGCTTCTTGCCGTGTCGGTGATGTTTTTATTCTTGGGCGATTACCGAAACCCAATCCTTATGGGCATAACCATTCCCGTTTCGTTGATAGTGGGTATGATGTTCTTTCATCTTACGGGCCTATCGGTAAATATCGTCTCGCTTTCGGGGCTTATACTTGGCGTGGGCATGATGATAGACAACTCCATTGTGGTTATCGATAATATTACCCAGTGGCGAGCCCGGGGCACACTGCTTCACGATGCCGTAACCCACGGAACCAACGAGGTAATACGGCCACTGTTATCGTCGATGCTCACCACCATTGCTGTGTTTATCCCGCTGGTGTTCCTAAGCGGACTGTCGGGTGCCATGTTCCGCGATCAGGCGCTGGCCGTAAGCATTGGGCTTGGCGTTTCGTTTTGGGTATCCATAACGCTGCTACCCACCCTTTACTATCGCCTTAACCTAAAGCGGGCAGGCAAATGGATTTCCAAAGCCGGACTAATACCTTTAGAGAACAGCTACGAGGCTGGTTTTAGTTTGATATTTAAACGTAGGAATCTATTCCTGTTAATATGCCTGCTAACCATTGCCCTTGCCCCTGTTCTATTTTTGAAGATTGAAAAACGCCAAATGCCCGAGCTAACCCGTATTGAATCGGTGGCCAACATTGCGTGGGGTAGCAATATTAGCGTTGACGAGAACACCAAGCGATGCTCGGAGTTGCTACGCGCCGTTGAGGGTGATGTAACCGAATCGGCATTCTTTGTGGGGCAACAGCAGCTGCTCCTTGCCCGAGGTATGGAGATGGGCGAGAGCGATGCCAGCCTGTACTTTCGGTTTAATGGCAACACCACTATTGATAAGCTAAACCAAAAAATAATGGAATGGGTAAACGCCCACTATCCCTCAGCAAACCTAGGTTTTGCCTTTGCCGAGTCGGCATTCGAGCGGATTTTCCCCGCTCCCGAGGCAAGGTTAATTGTGAAAGTTGCCGGTGGCGAGGGTGAGCTTATCCCCTCAACCCAGGCAATGGAAGGGCTAACACACCAACTTCATGAAAGTTTTCCAAACCTTGCCATTGAGAGGGTTCCTCAGCAAATGCAACTCCACCTTGTGCTTAACCCCGCCGCGCTAAGCCTATATAATATCGAGGTAAATAGCGTAAAGCAAGCCGTTGAGGTGGCTATGCAAAGCAACCGGGTAGGCCGATTGGCCTTTGAGCAGCAGGTGCTGCCCATTGTTTTTGGCGATGAGCCCGAGCAAATGCAACAGATGCTAGAACAGATAACCGTAAAAAATTCCGATGGTGTGGATATTCCCATACGCAACCTTGTGAGCACCACCGAGGAGGCGGGTTTTAGGAGTATATATGGCGATAATAGCGGTGCCTTTATCCCCCTAAAAATTAATGGATCCGATGCCGATATTGTGCAATCGCACCAATATCTACAAAAAGTTAATACCGAGAACCAAAAGGTAAACCTCAGTTTCAGCGGTGATTACTTCAGCTCGCAAGTACTGGTGTGGGAACTGGTTGGAGTGCTGCTGGTATCGGTGCTGCTGCTTTATTTTATACTTGCGGCGCAATTCGAATCGCTTAAGCAACCGCTTATTGTGCTGCTTGAACTACCCATTGATATTGCCGGCGCGCTGGCCATTGTTTGGCTGCTGGGGGGTACGCTAAACCTCATGACCATGATTGGGCTGGTGGTGATGGGCGGTATTATTGTAAACGACTCCATTCTGAAAATTGATACCATTAACAGGTTACGCACCGAGGGGCTAACCCTTATGGATGCCATTGCAGAGGGCGGAAAGCGCAGGCTTAAACCCATTGTGATGACCAGCGTAACCACCATGCTAGCACTGGTTCCCATTCTGGTGGGGCACGACCTGGGCTCGGAGCTACAACAGCCCCTAGCCATTGCCACCATTGGCGGAATGGCATTTGGTACGCTAGTGAGCTTATACTTTATACCGCTAGTTTATTGGTGGTTGTACCGAAAGTTTAATTAACCTAATTACACATTTTAGGGAAAAGTGAACATAAATAAGAATTGCACAAAACCTCACGAATTTAAAACTCATAAAGAGCATTATGTTATCAGACAGGGTAACCGTCAACACCTTCATGTTCTCTATGTTTTTATTGCTTAGTGATTATTTCGCGATAAAAGTAAAACCCGTTACCAAGCTGCAGGTGTCCCCAAAACGGTAAGTTTTGGTAAGCGGTACGCACAGAATTTTCGTTTCGCAGCGAAAATACAAGCAAATCCGCCAACTATAAAATTATTTCACGCTGCAGTTATCGCCTTTCGTGATGCACTTATCAGCTTTCATGATGCAGTTGTCGGCTTTCGTGATGCAGTTATCGTGGATTATGTTGATATTTTGATACTTACAATACATTTCTTACATTTACATCCATAAAACACGGGCAAAAAGAAGGGGAAGCCAACAGCCCAACCAGCCCAAGCTCCCCCTTCGCACGCCCCTAACCTAAA
>CAZTFJ010000184.1:0-6197 GCA_964612255.1 uncultured Rikenellaceae bacterium
ATATTGCCCGATACTTCCTAACTTTTACGCAGGATCAGTCGGGCGGACGAGGCACTTTCTGCAGGGTTGGAACAAAGCGTATGCTCGATATCCTCGATAAGATTACTAGCGGAAAGGGAACTCACGAGGATTTGGATATGCTCGAGAATCTTGCCCACAGCACCAAAAAGGGCAGTATTTGTGGGCTAGGTAAAAGCGCACCCAACCCAGTGCTTACCACGCTCAAGTATTTTAGGGAGGAGTACGAGGCGCATATCAACGGGAATTGCCCTACGGGTAAGTGTAAGGAGATGATTAGTTACGATATAACCGACGAGTGCATAGGCTGTACCAAGTGTGCTCAGCGTTGTCCGGTGGATGCCATTGAGGCAAAGCCATATGAGATTCATAGTATCGATTTGGAGAAGTGCATCAAATGCGATATTTGCAAACAGATTTGTCCAGTAAATGCAGTAGTTACACGATGATTAATCTAAAAATAAATAGCAAAGAAATTTCTGTTCCCGAAGGGACAACCATTCTCGATGCAGCTAAATCATTGGGTGTTGATATACCCACTATGTGTTATCTTGATGGAAATACCAATCATCCTTCGTGTATGGTATGCGTGGTAAAGGATAACCACTCCGGAATGCTTTACCCATCGTGCGCAATGCCCGTTGGGCAGGGGATGGATATTGAAACCGACAGCGAGGAGGTAATCGATGCTCGTCGAGAAGCGCTGGAGCTGCTGTTAAGCGATCACGTGGGCGATTGCGAGGCACCCTGTAGGGTTGCCTGCCCAGCCTTTATGGATATTCCCCAGATGAACAGGCTTATTGCCAAGGGCGATTTTTTGAATGCGTTAAAGGTTGTAAAAGAGGAGATTGCATTACCCGGCATACTCGGATATATCTGTTCTGCTCCGTGCGAAAAGGTTTGTAGGAGGAAACAGGTTGATAGTCCAGTTTCAATTTGTTTGTTGAAAAGATTTACAGCGGTTCACAATACCGAAAATGAATCGGTTTATTTTTCTCAGAAGGAGTTGCCAACTGGCAAAAAAGTAGCCATAATTGGTGCAGGACCAGCAGGTCTTTCCTGCGCATTTCATCTTTTAAAATTGGGTCATTCTGTAACGGTTTTCGATTCGCATTCCGAGGCTGGAGGATCTCTGCTTAATCTCTCTGAAGATGAATTACCAAAAACAGCTTTAAGCGATGAAGTAAAGCTAATTAAGCATTTTGGAGCAGAGTTTAAACTTGAACAAAATGTAACGCCTGAGGTTTTTAAAGTAGAAATAAAACCTTTATTCGATGCTACTGTTTTTGCAATAGGCGAAATTGATAAATCGAGCTCTTTTGATTTTGGTTTTAAAACCAATGAAAAGGGTATCGCCGTTGTGGATAATTTCAAGGTAAATGATTCAATTTTTGTCTGTGGTAGCGCCATTCGACCACTGAAGATGGCAGTTAAGGCGGTTGCTCAGGGTAAGGAAGTAGCCTTTTTGGTTAACGAGTTTTTAGGCGGCAAGTCTGTTGAAAACAGATATGATAGGTTTAATTCTAGGTTTGGGCTATTGCAAGAGGGAGAGATTTCGGAGTATCTAAAGGAGGCAGAAAACAAGGGAGAGGAGGTTAACCCTAAAGGAGGAAGACTGGTTGGCTTTACTGCCGATGAGGCCATTGCCGAGGCCAAAAGATGTTTGCACTGCGATTGTCGTAAACCCAATACCTGTAAATTGCGCAACTATGCCGATGATTACAAGGTAGATAGGAAAAAATACGCTATGGGCTCAAGAAGTACTTTGAAAAAGTATTTTCAGCATAATAAGGTGGTTTACGAGCCCGAGAAATGCATCCGTTGCGGACTCTGTATCGAGATTGCCACAAGACATAAGGAGCAAATTGGGTTAACATATATTGGTCGTGGTTTTGACGTTAGGGTTCAAATACCCTTTAACCTCGAGCTAAGCGAAGCGTTAACCCAAGCAGCTATGGAATGCGCCATTGCTTGCCCCACAGGGGCAATTGCAGCTAAATAAAATGTTTCATTAAATACTGATAATAACACAGAGCTCTTTTGTTAATGGTTGATTTTGATATTTAGCTGTAAATATAAAATTGTTATTCACCCCAGAGGGGTGACATAGCGATAGAATTTATTGCTAATAGTAAGTGAGCACCCCAGCGGGGTGCAATAAAGGGAAAAAGACAACATTTTGTTACATATCTGCTAGCCAGCAAATGCAGAGCAGACAGGTAAATGAAGTGCCTCACAAAAGCACAATGATTCTATCGTTTTTTTGAAAACAGTCAAAAACTATGAAAAATATGAGATTCTTTACTTCTTTTAGTTACGTTATGGTTAGACTATTTTTCATTTTGATGTTAGTATCCAGCCTAGCCTTTGCACAAGAAGGGTCTAATTGGCAGAACTTTAGGGGAAATAAATCCCTAACGGGAGAGGCAAGCGTCAATTTACCAAAATCGCTAAAATTACTTTGGACATACAAAACCGAGGATGCCATAAAATCGTCTGCTGTAATCCATAATGGAATTGTATATATCGGCTCCAACGATGGATTTGTGTATGCCATAGACAATGGAAAACTGAAATGGAAGTACCAAACGCCCACATCCATTGAGGCTCCTCCGCTTTTTATTGATAATTTGATTATTGTAAGCTCATTGGAGGGGATTGTTTACGCACTCGACGCCTTTACGGGGAAACTGAAATGGGAGTATGCTACTGATGGACAGATTTCGGGAGCTGCAAACTGGTTCGTTGCTCCCGATGGCAAAGGGAAACGGGTGATAGTGGGTAGCTACGACTTTTTTCTGCACTGCATTGATGCTCAATCCGGAAAGGGAATTTGGAAGTACGAAACCGATAACTATATCAACGGAACGCCTTCGGTTAGCGATAAAACCACAATTTTTGGTGGTTGCGATGGGTTCGTTTACTTGCTGGATTTGAATATGGGAACGCTTGCAGGAAAAATTGAGATTGGTACCTATATGGCTGCCTCAGCTGCCATTGAAAAGGGGAAGGCCTACTTTGGTAATTACGATGGTAAATTCTATTGCGCCGATTTATCAACAAAAAAAATAGTATGGACCTACGATGGAGCTGCACCATTCATCTCTTCGCCGGCAATATGGGGTAATAACGTGGTTATTGGCTCACGCGATAAGCATATTTACTGCTTCGAGAAATCTACAGGTAAGGAGATTTGGAAATTTAGAACCCGTGGCAGCGTTGACAGCTCACCCGTAATTTCTAAGAATATGGTAATTATTGGTTCGGGCGATGGACGGCTTTATATGATTGATTTAAAAACTGGACAAGAGGTTTGGTCGTACGAGATTGGAAAACCCATAATTAGTTCTCCAGCCATTACAAATGATATGGTGGTTGTGGGTTCAATGGATGGTAGCGTTTATGCTTTTGGGGTAAAGTAGTATTTAATAAATTGTATAATTTATTTTTGAAAGTACTTATATTATTGCCACGGGCTTTAGCCCGTGGACAAAGAAGATTAGACATACTGGGCTTTAGCCCCATTTAAAATTTATAAATTGAGGCTAAAGCCATTAATTGGCATTTATTTCTTCCACGGGCTGAAGCCCGTGGTAATTAAAAATCGGCAGATTAACTAAAGTTAGTTTGTTTCTAAGTGAATTGAAAAAAGACTAAAAAAATGAAAATAGTAAGCATAGTCCCCGGATTTGGTGGCACATTTTACTGCGGTAACTGTTTGCGCGATAGCGCTTTTGTTAAAGCCCTGCGGGCTGCTGGGCACGATGCCATAACCTTACCCTTATATTTACCATTATCGTCCAATGGGTTTGATAACGAGAGCGATATCCCCGTTTTTTATGGGGCGGTAAATATCTACTTCGAACAGAATTTTAAGCTTTTTCGTAATATCCCCTTGTGGCTTCGTAAAATACTCAATTCGCCCCCAGTGCTTCGCTTTGCAGCGAAGATGTCTAGTTCAACCCGCGCAACGGGCTTGGAGGATATGACCATCTCGATGCTTAGGGGAAGGGATGGGTTTCAAGGTTACGAGCTCAACGAGCTCATAAGTTACTTGAAGCATCACGAGAAGCCCGATATTATTCATCTGTCTAACGCCCTTCTTCTGGGATTGGCCAAGGGAATAAGAGAGGAGCTAAATATTCCCGTAGTTTGCACTCTTCAGGATGAGGATGTTTGGGTTGAAGTAATGAATGAGCCTTACAGGTCGCAGGTTTGGAATTTGATGTCGGAAAATGGAAATTACGTTGACGCATTTATTACCGTGAGCCAGTTTTTTGCCGATAAGATAAGTCGCCTGATGACCATTCCACCAGAAAAACTTCACGTTGTACCTCTTGGGGTCGATCCGTCGGTTTATCAGGTTAAAAAGCCAAACCTCGAGGTTCCAACCATTGGTTTCCTTTCCCGCTCCAATGCTGGCAATGGCTTTGAGATTCTTATAGATGCTTTTATTCTGCTTAAGCAGAATTCGCAATTCAAAAATGCAAGGCTTAAGGTTACCGGCGGACGAACTGGCGATGATATGAAATTTATCAACAAGCAGCTCAAAAAGCTTAAAGCTAAAGGATATCACCACGATATTGAGTTTGTGGAGGATTTTAGAACCGAATCGTTGGGTGATTTCTTTGATGGGCTAACCTTGCTATCTGTTCCAGTACAAAAAGGCGAAGCCTTTGGGCTTTACCAACTCGAATCATTGGCCAGTGGTATTCCCATTGTTCAGCCAGCCGTTGGAGCTTTCCCCGAGATAGTTGCAAACTCTGGCGGAGGCTTAATCTATGAGCCAAATACTCCCGATGCCCTAGCTAAAAAGTGGGAGCAGTGCCTACTGGATAATGATCTTATAATGCGATTAAGCGAAAATGGCAGAAAAGCCATTGAAGAGAAGTATAGCTCAACAGTAATGGTGAGCAATATGGTAGAGGTTTATAAACAATTAGTGATCAATTTTAACGATTTAAAAATTAGTCCCAACCAGAGTCGGTGTGTAAATTTTTAGTTTTTCTGTGGATGAGGTAAAACTTTTGAGAATTGTTGTGATGTTTTTTAAACATAGTTACTCACATTTGAGAAAATCGAAGGTAAAGGAATTGTATTGTTCCATTTACTTTAACTTTGGAGTATGAAAAATGCAGAAAAGAATATATTCAGACAATGAGTAGTCAAATATTGCTTTACCAATCCGATGACGGGCACTTAAAAATTCAGGTTCGTTTGGAGAATGAAACCGTGTGGCTCACACAGGCCGATATGGTGGAATTGTTTCAGTCGTCAAAATCAAACATAAGCGAACATATAAAGCACATTTTTAAAGAAGGAGAGTTACAAGAAGATTCAGTTGTTCGGAATTTCCGAACAACTGCAACTGATGGTAAAAGTTACGTTGTAAATCACTACAATCTAGATGTAATAATATCTGTAGGTTACAGAGTAAAATCGCTTCGTGGAACGCAATTTCGTATATGGGCAACCGAACGCCTACGGGAGTATCTTATTAAGGGTTTTACAATGAACGATGATTTGCTAAAGCAAGGCGGTGGTTACTTTGAAGAGCTTCTTGAACGCATTAGGGATATTCGCTCGTCCGAAAAGGTGTTTTACCGAAAAGTGCTTGAAATATATGCCACAAGCATTGACTATGACCCACGAGCGAGCATTACCCAGAAATTTTTCCAAACAGTTCAAAACAAGTTGCATTGGGCTGCCCACGGGCATACAGCAGCCGAGATTATTTTCCAAAGAGCCAATGCTCAACTTCCCTTTATGGGCTTAACTGCTTTTAAAGGGCAAAAACCCACAAAACAGGAAATTGGTGTTGCAAAGAATTACCTTGCAGAAGAAGAATTGGCAGTGCTGAATCGATTGGTTTCCGCATACCTAGATATTGCAGAAATCAATGCAATGCAAAGCAAGCCTATGTATATGAAAGAGTGGATAGAAGTTTTGGATGGGTTTATCAAAATGAGCCGTCAGGATGTTCTTTCTCACGCAGGAAAAATTTCGGCAGAGATAGCCCAACGTAAAGCAATTGAAGAGTACGAAGCATATAAAAGCAAAACGATAGATGAACTGTCAGAAGTTGAAAAACAGTTTATTGCAAGCATTGAGCAGGCTAATAAGAAATTAAAGGCACTAAAACCAATGAACAAAAAGAAAGAGTAGTGGCATTTGTTTAT
>CAZTFJ010000185.1:0-6196 GCA_964612255.1 uncultured Rikenellaceae bacterium
CAATTGATACCGACGCTAAAAAACCTGAGAACGCTGAGTCTCCAACCGATAATGAGCCCCAACCTACACCGGAGCCTCAAACTCAAGCTCAATCTGAATCTGAACCTGAACTCGCACCTGTATCCTCTCAGGTTAAGGTGACCCCGCTTGCCCGCAAGCTAATGGATGAGAAGGGTATGAACGTTGATGATATCATTAATGGGTTAAAAAAAATCACTACTCACGAGGTGAACGCTGCACTGGGAGCAGGAAGTTTTGCTGAACCCAAGCAAGAACCTGTCGAGCGAGCAGAGGAACGTACCACCATGAGCCAGCTGCGCAAAAAGTTAAGCCAGCGGCTTGTTGCCGTGAAAAACGAAACGGCTATGCTCACTACGTTCAACGAGGTGGATATGAGCAGGATTATGGCAATTCGTAAATTGCATCAAAAAGATTTTCAGGATAAGTATGGGATTAAGCTTGGCTTTATGTCGTTCTTTACCAAGGCGGTGGTTGAGGCGCTAAAGCATCATCCAATGGTAAACTCTCAGATTGATGGCGATGAGATTGTTACGCCAAATTACTACGATATTGGTATTGCAGTGCAAACGCCAAAAGGGCTCATGGTTCCTGTGCTTCGCAATGCCGAGAGCCTTTCAATGGCTCAAGTTGAGAAAGGAATTCAGGATCTGGCCGAAAAGGGGCGCAAGGGGCGAATTGGCCTCGACGATTTATCGGGAGGAACTTTTACTATTACCAATGGCGGCATATTTGGATCTATGCTATCAACCCCAATAATTAATCCGCCACAATCGGGTATTTTGGGGATGCACAACATTATTGAGCGGCCAGTTGCCGTAAACGGCAAGGTCGAAATTAGACCAATGATGTACATCGCTCTTAGCTACGATCACCGCATTATTGATGGCAAAGACTCCGTAGGTTTCTTAGTGAAGGTGAAAGAGATGCTCGAAAATCCTGAAAGGCTCCTTACTAGTGGTGCTACCCCCGATCAAGTTCTGCTTGGGCTATAGGGGTAGCCTATCTTTTATCGGCAGAGCATTCGGTTACAATCATTCGGCAGGCGTTTACATTGCCGCGGCTACAAGCTTTATGAAAATCGGGGCAAGCCTTTGCCTTATTGCCAGTGCGTAGGTGCGCCATACCTCGGTTGTAGTATCCCATGGTATTATCGGGATCAAGGCCAAGCACCTTGTCGTAGTCATCTATCGATTCGTTGTAATTTTGTATTCGGTAGTTGGCAAAAGCACGGTAACTTAGAGCCGATGCATGTCTTGGGTTAACTTTTAGCGCATCGGTAAAGTCGGCTATGGCGTCGCCATAACTTTCATCCTGCATATGTGCAACACCTCTGTTTATGTAGATTTGTATATCGATATTATCTCCACTTAGGCTTAGAGCCTTGTTAAAATCATCAATGGCGCGTCGATACTGGCCACGCATATTGTTAAAAATTCCTTGACGTAGATGAAACTCCGGGCTCGATGGGTACTCCTCAAGCGCAATCTCAATATATTTTTGAGCCTGTTTAAGGTTTTCGGAGAGTAAATTTGCGCGGATAATCCCAGAGAGGGCTTGCTCATCTTTAGGGTTTTCTTCTAAGGCTTTTTCAAATTGGCGTGTGGCCTTTTTTAGTTCTCGGGCTTCTAGCAGCTTCATACCCTCGGCGGTAATGCTTGATGTTTGACCAAAGGCTGAAATGCTGGTTAGTATGGCTAACGTTATAATTAGGTAGATTCTGTGCTTCATTATGCTATTGTAAAAGTATCTTAGTTGGCTATGGATGTTTCAAATTTGGTTCGGTTTGTAATGGCTCGGCCTAATGTAATTTCATCGGCATACTCTAAATCGTCGCCAAATGCAACCCCTCGGGCAATTACCGTAACGGTTACTGGGAATCGATTTATCTTTTTAAAGATATAAAAATTTGTTGTATCTCCTTCAAGAGTTGGGCTTAATGCCATGATAACCTCTTTTACGTTGCCCAATTCAATTTTGTTTACCAGCCCATCAAGTTTTATGTTGGCTGGGCCAATGCCCTCCATGGGGTTTATAACTGCGCCCAGCACGTAGTATAGCCCGTTGTACTGGTTGGTCGATTCTATCGACATTACATCCTTTATGCTTTCCACTACGCAAATGGTAGATTTGTCGCGGTGCGGGTTTGAGCATATACTACAAACATCGGTATCGGAAATGCTGTTGCACTCCTTGCAGTATTTTATCTCATTTTTAAGGGTTGTAAAGGCTTGCGAAAAGCGTTCCACATCGCCATTGGGTTGGCGCAGCAGGTGCAGCACTAGCCTAAAGGCTGTTTTACGGCCAATGCCGGGTAGCTTGGCAAATTCGTCAACCGCATTCTCGAGCAACTTCGATGGGAAACTTTGAATATTCATAATAACTCGTGTTCAAACTATTGCAAATCTACAAATAATCGGCCAATGCTGGGCGGTAGAAAAAATTTTTTATTCGCCCAATTTTCCCTAGACTTGCACTTTTATTAACAAATATGCTATGAATCCAATCTGGGTGATTTTAATCATCGCATTATATTTTTTGGTGCTTATTGTAATTGGTGCGTTAACCAGCCGTAATGCCAATAACGAATCGTTTTTTATTGGTAATCGTCAATCGCCTTGGTACGTTGTGGCATTTGGTATGCTTGGGGCTTCGCTCTCGGGTGTTACGTTTATATCGGTGCCGGGTTACGTAGGCGATACGCAGTTCTCGTATTTGCAACTTGTGCTTGGCTATTTGCTTGGTTACTTCGTTATTGCAAATGTTTTGCTCCCGTTGTACTATAGGCTGAATCTTACATCAATTTACACCTATTTAGATGGTAGGTTTGGTCATTACAGCTACAAAACAGGAGCGGTTTTTTTCCTGTTGTCGAGGTTGGTTGGTTCATCGTTTAGGCTTTTTCTTGTGGCTACCGTGTTGCAAATTACAGTTTTTGATGCGTGGCGCATTCCTTTTGTTGTTACCGTTTTGGTTACCATTCTACTTATTTGGATTTACACCAATAGGGGAGGCATAAAAACTATTATTTGGACAGATACTCTGCAAACCGCAACTATGCTTATAGCGGTAGTGCTAACCATTTATTTTATTGCAAAGCAAATGGATTTGTCGTTTGGCAGTATGGTGCAAACCATAAGGGATAGCGAGTATAGCAAGATGTGGTTTTTTGACGATTGGAACGATAAGCGTCATTTCCTGAAGCAATTTTTTAGCGGTGCTTTTATTACCATTGTTATGACTGGGTTGGATCAGGATATGATGCAGAAGAATTTGAGCTGCCGGAATCTGGCCGATGCTAAAAAGAATATGTATTGGTATGGTTTTGCGTTTTTGCCCGTAAATTTAATATTCTTGTCGCTTGGGGTATTGCTGTTCATTTTTGCCCAGCAGCAAGGTATTGCTATCCCCGAGCAAACCGATGAGCTTTTCCCAATTATTGCTACCCAAGGATATTTGCCTATGGTTGTTAGCATTATGTTTGTTTTGGGTATTGTAGCAGCGGCATATTCCAGCGCCGACTCTGCTCTTACATCGCTTACTACCTCGTTTACTGTTGATATTTTAAATGTGAAGGGAAAATCCGAAAAGGAGATCAGAAGCATTCGCAGGCGGGTTCATATTGGTATTTCTATGCTAATGGCTGCAGTAATTATGGTGTTTAAGGCTGTAAATAACGAGAGCGTAATAAGCGCAATTTTTACCGTTGCCGGATATACCTACGGCCCCTTGCTTGGGCTTTATGCGTTTGGGCTGTTTACCAAATTTCAAGTTCGCGATAAGTGGGTACCTCTGGTGGCACTAGTCTCGCCTATTCTTTGCTACTTCCTTTCTAAATATTCGGCTACCCTTTTTAACGGGTACGAGTTCGGTTTTGAACTGCTTATAGTGAACGGTGCTTTAACATTCTTAGGGTTGTTGTTGCTAAGTAGGAGAGGGGAGCGAGTTTAATATGATGTAGTGATATATAGTAATCAACCCGTTAGTATTTTTTACCAACGGGTTGATTTGGTTTAATCAAATTTTTACCTGCGCAGCACTGCTTTTGTAAATATATGCTCTGGTATGGGCTGGTTAAACTTTATGCTGGTTATTTTAAATTCAGTGCCCTTGCCTTGTTTCAGCATATCTTTGTAAACCATTTTGGTGGGGAACCAGCGCCCATCAATTTTTTCTACCTCGGATAAAATGGTACGTTTTAGCAGCTGTCCGCTTTTGGCAAAAAGTTCCTCTTTTAGCGGAATGTATCGTTCGGTATCTATCCAAACCTTGCGGCTATGGTAGTTCACATCTTCAACCTTGGCGGTTAGCGTTAAAACGTAGGTTTTTCGTGCGTCAATGGTTTCCTCGCCTTCAATTACGGCACCGTAAATATCTAATAGCTTCCGGTCCTCCATCATATCCTCGTACGATAGGTCCGAGCCCATAACCGATTGGCGTAGCATATGCCCCGATAGTTGAATGGTACGGTCGGTTGATGGGGAGTAAATCCAAAGCTGGTCTTCCAGCTTAAGCATTTTGGTACCCTGCTCGCGCGCAGGCGATAGGTACTCGGTGTAGGCTTTATCCTCGCCCTCGCCATAGGTCCGCATAGTCATTGTCCTGCTACTTCGCCGCCCATGTATAGTCATGCTCGATTCCATAATCCTATTTTCCGACGACATATTCCTATCAACCCTGTTAAGAATTTCCTTAGCCTCGGGTTGTGCGTATCCAAGCAGGGTAATTGCAATTAGTATTGTGGTTAGTATTGTTTTCATTTCTTTTTTTTTTGATTTTTAGCACTGCGTTTATGTTTCTTTAGTATTTTCTGATGATAATCAACGCATGATAGTTTGGTTTATTAAACCTTGTTTGCTGTGTATTACCTGTTAAAATTAGGCTTCTAGTTCCTTAAATAGCTTTGCTGTTTGCCTTTTGTAAATTCCCACACCCGATAGCATAGTACCAATAATTGTAGATATTAGGCCAGGGATAAATCCGATGTAAAAATCGGTTGGTGCAATTTTGGCCCTAATGTGGGTAGGTAGCATCATCGATGCGCCTTGCATCATCCCCGAAATATCTATGCCATAGGTTTGTATAAGCCATGCGAAGAATAGTCCAAAGGCAGTTCCTACAAACGATCCGGCTATACCAATAAACACCGATTCGTATATCATGGTGCGGTACACGTGACCCTTTTCCTCGCCCATGGCTATACGGATGCCCACCTCGCCGTAGCGACGTAATCCACCCAGTAGGCCAGCGTTCCAAAGCACTAACGACATGGCAAAAACAAACACCATCGATATGTATACCGACCACACATTGGTTAGCGCAACGTATTGTCCCATGGCACCCTGTTGGCCAAGGGCTTGAATGGTTGGGGCAAACTCGTCGGTTGTGGGTTGATTCTCGTTAAACGAGGATGCAATGCTTTTGGCTTTCTCATCATCGTAAAAACCTTCTTTAAAATAGCCTAGAATTTCGCTTGCTGCGTCGTACATGTCGAGGGCAGTTCGTGCGTCTTCAATATCAACAATAATAGCACCGCGGTCGATAGCCTCGGTACCAAAATGCACGGTTCCAACAACTGTAAAGTTGCTCATCGACATGCTGCCATGCATTGTTGAGCCAATTAGCGTAACCACTTCGCCAAGCTCCACGCCGAGCTTTTTAGCAAATTGCTCGCTGAGTATGGCTTCACCTGGGGAGGTAATGGTTGTGCCACGAACTAGCGAGCGGGAAAGGTTTAGGCGTGAGTCTTCCTTGGTATTGGCCGATAGCAGGTCTATCCCCATTCCAATGGCTGGCCCCTGTGCGCGGGTTTCTCCGTGTTGGTTGGGCACATCTACAATGCCGCCAAATTTTATGCGTGAGGCCCACTCAACAGTTGGGTATTGCTGGTTTAGCTCATCAACAAGATTATCCACCTCAACTATGGCCAAATCGTTTGGGCTCTGGTGGGCGTTCTCGGCGTATGCGCGGGTCATAACCTTTAGATGTCCGTTGGTAAACTTGGCGTTTACTTCAATGGTATCGCCCATAAAACCTCTAATGTAGCTGTTCATTAGCACGGTAAGCATTACGCCAACCGAAACTATAATTATGGGTACTCTACTGCGACTCTTATCGCGAAGTAGCCCTTTTATTAGGAATTTTATCATAGGAGTAAGTTCATAGAGTTCATAGAGTT
>CAZTFJ010000186.1:0-1161 GCA_964612255.1 uncultured Rikenellaceae bacterium
AAATATTAGAATTTTAAGTTTTCATTAAAGCTGCATTTTTGCAGCTTTTTTGTTGTTCAAATTTTGGGGAGGTGTTTGCGTTTAAGGTTATTCTTTTAACACCAAAGCAGGCATTACAGTTCCATTTTTGTTGTCGTATTTAGAATTATTATTCTATTTTTACATCATCTTTAAAAAATTATAGTACATGGAGTCTAAACATATCCTGTTAGTCGAAGATGTTTATTACAATCAGGTGCTTGTAGAGTCGCTACTTATAGATTGGGGCTATACTGTTACAATGGCCAGTAATGGACTTGAGGCTATGGGTATTATTGAAAAGCAGGAATTTGAACTCATTGTTCTAGATATCATGATGCCGGTAATGGATGGTTTTACTTTTCTTGAGGAGATGTCGAAAAAGAAAATTGAAATGCCTGTAATAGTTCTTTCTGCCCGAAACGATATGAAGAGCATCCAGAAAGCCCTTGAACTAGGTGCTATAGATTATGTTGCTAAGCCCTTTAGCTCATTTGATTTACGCAATAAGATTTCGTTGTATCTCGATTAGTTCTACACAAATTTATGTCACATAATTTTGCGTATTTATATATATGCGATAAAAGTGATGGCATATTTATAAACTTCTCTTAAATATAACTGTTAAATAGTTTGAATTTTGCTCTAAATGCAAGCGAGATATGGGTATGTAAAATAAATCGCTATAGTTCTTTGGTCAAATATATTGAACAGTTATCCTCTATAATTGAGTATTTATCAAAGATTACTTATTTTAGGTTGATTATTAGTTATATTTGTATATTTAGATAAGATATTTTCACAATTAATCTATATGTGAATAAGTATGGTTAGATGCTTAATTCTGATTATGACTTTAATGCTTTCGCAAGCTCTTTTTGCTCAGGATTGGAATTTGATTTACGATAAAGAGCTTGAGGCAGAAGACTATCTGCTTCAAAAGCAGTACGAAAAAGCAGCAAAAAAGTACGAAGATGCCTTAAAACTCAATAAATCTAGTGCTTATCTTAGGTATAAGGTTGGCTCTACCTATCTGTTAACTCCTCACAAAAAACATCTCGCTCTCAGCTTCCTGAAAGATGCAGCCAAAGAGGCATCGCCCGATTTTGATCCGCGAGCAATACGTATTACTTCGGCTCCAAT
>CAZTFJ010000186.1:1171-6193 GCA_964612255.1 uncultured Rikenellaceae bacterium
GGGTTCTTATCAGCAGATGATCCTATGCTAGCAAAGGTTGAGCAGCGGATTGAGTCGTGCCGTAAAGCGCCAAGCCTTATGGCTTTTGAACAGGGACTCGAAATCCAAAACTTGGGCAATACAATCAATAACAAGGATGAAAATTTCAATCCTGTTGTTTCGGGCGATGGGAATACCCTTGCTTTTACCCGAAAGGGGACAAGAGGTTACGATGTTTATGTGGCCAAAAAAAAGGATGGTGTTTGGGGACGACCAAGGCGAATTACAGATGATATCCGAGGCGGTTTTCTAAAAACGGTTTCGCTCTCGTACGACGGAACATGGATGTATCTTGTTGATGATTTTGCAAAAGTTATGAACATTTACGATACGTTTGACGATCAGGGATGGGTAAGAACCAAAAAGTTGCGTAAGCCAGTTACCAGTAAGTATAACGAAACCCATGCAGTGGTTTCGCCCGATGGTAAAACCATGTATTTTACAAGCGACAGACCCGATGGTTTGGGTGGGCTTGATATTTACAAATCGACTCTTGATAATAGAGAACGCTGGGGCGATCCCGAAAACCTTGGCTCAAGGGTAAACACCAGTGTTGATGAGGATACTCCCTTTTTAACGCCCGATGGACGTTACCTGTTTTTTAGCTCGCAGGGGCATAACAGTATGGGCGGATTTGATGTTTTTTACATCGATTTGAATGGAAGCGGCGAGCCCATAAACCTTGGATACCCAATTAATGATGCTGGCGACAACCTATTTTTCTCCCCTCAGTCGGTAAACAGTGGACTAATGGCTCTATCGAAGGAGGATGGTTTTGGGGTGCAAGATATTTACGAGATGAAAATTATTCCAATGGTTACGCTTAACGGGAACTTGGCCTTTGCCGGTAACAAGTCCGACTTAGAGTCCGATTCCGTTAGCGTGGCTATTTTTAATGCTCAGTCGGATCAAATTGTGACCAAGATAAATACAAGCATTGCTGCAAATACTTTTAGCTACCGATTAAAGCCAGGCGACTATCGAATTGAGGCCAAGGGTCTAGGTTTTGAAGATTTTTCAACTTCGTTGGCTGTTGCCAGTAATCCTGTTGCACAAAATATCGACATAACGCTTATCCCTTTGCCTGTAGAGGTTGAACCTGAACCCGAACCGCAACTGGCAGAATTGCCTGACCAAGAGATTAAGCCAGAGCCGGAGGCAATTTCAGATGACACCAAAAAGCAGGAAAACAATACTGAATTAGTTAGTAAGCCTGAAGTTGAAACTGCAGTTAAACCTGACGTTAAACCTGACGTTAAACCTGACGTTGAACCAGAAATTGAACCAGAACCTGCTCCTCAGCCAAGATCCTTTGTTACAGAAACATTACCATCCGATGGGTACTATACGGTGCAGATCATGGCGTTATTGGTTCCTACTTCCGTTGATTATTTTGAGAATATTGATGGGGTAATAGTTATCAAAGGTGACGATGGCTATCATCGTTATTGTGTTGGAGCGGTAAATTCAAAGGAAGAGGCAAATACTATTCAGCAGCAGCTGGCAAAACTTGGATATACTAACTCATTTATTCGCTTCAACAAAGCTGTTGCTGCTAAGCCACAAGTTGAAAAAACGATAACGGAGACATCTTACACCATCCAAATAATGGCGTTAAAAAATCCTGTTGATAAAAAGCGGTTTAGCAATTTGCCCGATGTGCAGGTTGATCAGGGAGACGATTCCTTTTATCGATACTTTACTGGTAACTATACATCATACCAACAGGCCAGTACGGATTTGGCTAGGCTTGAGCGACTTGGATACAAGGGCGCTTTTGTTAGAGTAAATCAGTAAATAGTTTTCCTTGTGGGGATAATTGGCCGGTAGTAATTACAAAAAATACTACTGTTTTTTTGTAATATTGTGGAGCAGATTGGGTCTGCTCTTCTTTTTTTATTAAAATCAATAATCTTACCAATGAAAAAGTTTTGCTTTGTTTGTTTTTTGCTAATTATAGCTTCGCTAGGTGCTTTTGCCCAATCGTTACTTTACCAGGTTACTGGCAAAAAAATGCAACATCCTGTGTATATCTACGGAACTATTCACGCCTTACCACAGGACGATTTTTTTATCGATTCGCTTGTTATTGAGAAATTTGACGAGGCACATAAACTTGTGCTCGAAATTGATATGTCGAATCCGAATATGGCAATGGAAGTTCAATCGGCTATGATGATGAAGGATAATAGCATTGATAAATTACTTACAGCAGAGGAGTATGCTCGGTTATCGAAATTCTTTGCCGATTCGTTGCAAATGCCCATTGCCATGCTTAATCGTGTTAAACCATTGATGATGTCGTCGTTTTTGCTACCCAAGCTAATTGGAACACAGGTAGCATCGTACGAGGGGTACTTTATGCAGCAAGCTGCAGCCCAGCAAATGCCTGTAGGTGGGCTCGAAACGGTTGTTGAGCAGATTAGCCATTTAGATATGATTCCGTTGCCCCAACAGGCCAAAATGCTTATGGAGAGCATTGATGATTTTAACGAGGCGCGAAGCGAGTTTAAACAATTGGTAGCAACCTATAAGAGTAGGAATGTTGAGGCCGTTTACCAAGTGGTAATGGAAACCGAGGAGGAGTATAAAGATTTTGGCGAGTTTCTTATCGATAAGCGCAACGAGAATTGGATACCTAAGATTATTAAGTTGGGAAATGAGCAACCCACATTTGTTGCTGTTGGTTGTGGCCACTTGGGTGGCGAGAAGGGTGTGCTAAACCTCTTACTTAAAGAAGGCTTAGAGGTTAAAATGATTGAATAGATATTGAGGTTTGCGTTAATTTATCAAAATAAACTATCTGTTTTTATGAAAAAGATTTTTTTGCTGGTTGTTTCGGTAATAATTCTGTGGGCTTGTAACCAACACAAAACCAATGTATTAATTACATCCGATGAGCTGCCCAATTTTAAGCCAACCATTGTGCTCATGCACCCTACGGTGAATAATTTGAAAACTTTCATCTCGCTAACAGAACAGGATATTTTTCCTTTTCCAGCTGAGGCTAACGTGTTGGGCGTATATCATAGCAAGGGTGCATACGATTATAGCCAATCGGCTAAGTTTTTACAAGATTTAAATAACCCCCAATTTGCATTGCTTGCTGTTTCTGGTAATTTGAAACCTGAAAATCTATTTAAGCACAACGAGTGTAGCGAAGTTTATAGCGATATCTTTGAAAATTCGCAGGGTATAATTTTCTTTGGAGGCCCCGATATGCCACCTGCAGCCTACAGTAATCAAACAAATCTTTTAACCACAATTACTGATGTGCACAGGCATTATGTGGAGCTGTCGTTTCTTTATCATCTGCTGGGAGGAAGTCAGAATTGCGATTACAACCCGTTACTTGAGAATAATAACGAGTACGCTGTATTAGGTATTTGCCTTGGCATGCAGAGTATTAACGTGGCTACTGGAGGTACTATGGTTCAGGATATTCCCACTGTAATTTACGATTTGTCAACCGTTGAGGAGGTTTTGGCGCTGGATGAGAATATGCAGCATCGTAACTACCATTCAAACCTTGGGGTTAACAGGGATTTGATTTGGGGGCATTTCCACCAAATTCAGGTTGAGTCGGGTAGTCTGCTCGATTCTCTGAATGGGACTACAGAAGAACTACCTTATATTTGGAGCAGCCATCATCAGGCCTTAAGCAAGCTGGGTAAGGATATTGTACCCATTGCCTGGAGTGTGGATGGAAAAATTGTGGAGGCCGTTAAGCACGTCAAGTACCCCAATGTGTTGGGTGTGCAGTTTCACCCAGAGGTTCCAGCAATATACGATGTTGATAGCAAGCTCAAGAGGATTCCTTTTGAGCAGAATCAAAAATCATATATAGACCTATATCCTAATGAAAAGGGCGAAAACTTTCATCGTAACTTTTGGCAGATGGTGGGGAAGTGGTTCGAGAGGGTGTGATTTTTAAACTATGAGGAAAGGTAACTAACAGCTCCCTGACCGAGGTTGGCGTTTGCCCATGGTTGTGAATACTAAAATAAGATTAATAATTGCTAGTATTAGTGTAAAACAGTTTGTAGAACTTTATGCTGAAAGTTCACCGATAAAATTTAAAGATATGGAACAGATTATTACTCTTGATGAATCAAATATTGACAAGGAACATATTTGCTGCGCAATTTCTGATAAAAAGTGCAAAGACAGTTATGAATTGAAGAAAAAATGGTTGAAAAATGAATTTAAAAATGGTTATGTCTTTAGAAGGTTAGATGCCAGAGCAAAAGTATTTATGGAGTACGGGCCAGCTGAAAAAGGATGGGTTCCAATTGTATCGCCAGAATATCTAGTAATTAATTGTTTTTGGGTATCGGGGCAATACAAAGGCAAAGGGTATGGAAAGAAACTTTTACAGATGGCAATTGACGATGCCAAAAAAGATAAAAAGAAAGGACTTGTAACTGTAGTTGGTACAAAAAAATTTCACTTTATGAGTGACACAAAATGGCTTATAAAACAAGGTTTTAAGGCTGTTGAAACTACTAATTCGGGTTTTAGCTTGTTGGTTTATAAACTGGATGCAAGTGCAGAAAATCCACAATTCAAAGAAATTGCTAAAACTGGACAATGCGAAAATATGGATGGGATAACAGTATACTATTCAAATCGTTGTCCGTTTTCAGAATTTCACGTCAATAATTCACTGATAGAAACAGCTAAAAGGAGAAAACTACCTTTAAAAATCATTAAGCTTGACACGCCGGAAAAAGCACAATCCGCACCAACTCCCGCAACAATTTTTAGTTTATTTTATAATGGGAAATTTATAACTACCGACTTAAGTGTTTGCCTTGACACTAGGTTTGATAAAATAATGGATAAACAACTTTTATAATAAAGTGAGTTCGACTAAAGCAACTTGCTTGAGCAACATATTATCAGTATTTTATAGATTTATTGTCTGATTCATAAAAAGGCTTTGGGGTGACTTACTATAACCATAATGCGCAGTTTGGTAAA
>CAZTFJ010000187.1:0-6193 GCA_964612255.1 uncultured Rikenellaceae bacterium
ATATGTGTTGTTATTAAATGGTTATACTAATGAGGGCGAGTTGTTATCTGTACAAAAGAGTTTCGTTGTTAAATGATTTTAGTTTTTGTTGTATGCGGATATTTTTGATGCAAATATTTATTGTATGGTTCGTGTTAGGTGCTGTAGGTCAATGTTATATAGAGCCTTCCGAGCCGCAAATTTCTGGCGAACAGTTTATTCCCATTCCGTTGTATGCAGGAAGTGAGTACTTGATTGATGATTGGTCCCCTGGGGATGTGTTTCTCTTAAGTGGCGACACTGTGAAAAATAAACTCCTAAGATATAATGCCTTTCATGATGAGTTAATTTGGTTTGACCTAAGTAATTCTAGTACAGTTCGGGTTGATAAATATCTGGTTAGTGGCTTTTCTATTGCTTTGCAACATTCCGATAGCATTGCCGTGTTTAAGAAAACATCTCATTGTGATGGATTTTTAGATGGTTTTTTGCAGGAGCTGAAAGGTGGGCACATTTCACTTTATGCCAAGCATTGGGTCGAAAAAACTTCAAATATTGATATGGTTTATATTGGGGGTAAGGCTAAGCGTGCTATTTCCATAGTTCCTCGCAAGCAGTATCTTGTTAAAACTGCAAATGGGCAGTGTAGAACCCTTTCGTTGAATCGCAGGTCTTTTATAAAAACTTTTTCTGACGATTTAAAAACGATTACTCGTAAATCATTAAGGCAAAATAGCATTAGGTTTAAAGATGAACAAGATTTAATTAATGCCATTACTTGGATTGAAAAGAATCTAGCAAATTGTCCGTAATTTCATGGTAACTTCACGCAACCCCAAAACTTTTTTTCTCATCTACTAAATATCTGCCCAAATGGTGTTATATTAGCAGTGGTTTAATTGAAATCTATTGACCATTTGGAGATTAGCAGAAGCATATTAGAGAGGTGCCAAAGCAACGACCGCAAGGCGCAACAAACGCTATATACAATTTTAACGCCCGCAATGTATGGTGTGTGTTTACGGTACTATCCAAACCCAGAGGTGGCTCGCGATATTTTGCAAGATGGTTTTATTCGAGTGTTTGATAAAATACGATCTTTCCGCTTCGAGGGATCTTTCGAGGGTTGGATACGACGTATCATGGTAAACACTGCATTGGAGTATCACCGCCGCAAGAAAGAAAATAGCGAGGTTGAGATAGTTGAGGATTTTGTTGATGGGCACCAGATGGGTGTTTTGGAGGCCGATTATCAATTGCTTCTATCGGTGATAGCAACATTGCCCCAGCAGTACAGGTTGGTTTTTAACCTGTATGCCATTGAGGGATACTCGCATACAGAAATAGGGGCATTACTTAATATCTCTGAATCGACAAGTAAATCGAATTATAGTAGGGCAAGGGCAATTCTTAGAGAAAAGGTTAGCCTAATAGAAAAGCTTGAGAAGAATGCAGTTTTACGAACCGGGACAATATGACGATTTCGTAAGTAAACTATCGGCCATGCGAGCAAACCCTGCTCATGAAGTATGGTCGGATATTTGTAAACAGCTCGATGAGGCAGACTGCCGTCGTCGTAAAATTGTATTGTGGAGAACTCTTGGTAGCGTTGCAGGTTTATCCATTATAGTGTCTTTTTTTGCTACTCACTTCCTCTTTGTTAGTAGCAATAATTCAAATCTCTTGGCTAGTGAAAAAGCCCACTTCTACGTACCCGAAAATAATCAAATTAAGCCCAACGCTAAAATTCCAAGTACGCGTAGTATATTCTTAGATATCCCCCTTGAACAAAATGTTTTAGTCGAAAATCGAAATGATTCCATTGCTAGTTCAGATGAGATATCAACCGTATATCAACCCCTAACCCCTAAATCTTCTAGCGTTGCTATTGAATTAGATCCAAATGTAATAAAACAGATTCCATCTGGTATAGCTAGACCTGAATCTCTTGTTAATGAGGTTGGAGGAATGCAAAACAAGTGGACTGTTCAAGCCTATATTAACCCACTTTACTCAGCCCATACAATGTCTGCGTTTTTAAATGATGGCATACAAAATGAGCGAGGAACGTGGCTTTGGGGAGGAGAAGTGCAACTTCGTAAGGCAATTAACAAACGGTTTGCATTTATTACCGGAGTTGCTGTTAATCCTACAGGTCAGAATGTTAGTGAGGTTTTAATGCTTCAAAGCAATAGCAAAAGTGCCGATATTACTGCTATGTTTGTAAATACCACCTACGGCCCAGTTACGTTGGAGAGCCCGCGCATTGGAATTTCAAATGTATACAATATTGGAAAAGGTTCCGAAGATATACTCAAATCATCGTCAATAAGTTCAGCAACGCTTAAGCAGCGATTCCATCATATTGAAATTCCCATAATGCTATCTACTCGCTGGGAGTTTAAAGGATTTGATATCGACCTCCGGTTTGGTGGAGCGGTTGGGGTACTTGTAAACAATAGTTTTAAAGTGGCCACTCCTTTTGGCGATTTTGTTGGACAAACCTCGGGGGTAAGAAATTTTAATGCCGCAGCCCTTGGTGCTGTTAGCATTGGTATGCCTTTAACCCCAAAGATTAACCTTGTGGTTGAGCCATATTTTAGGTTGGGCTTATTGTCGATATATAAAAACTCCGATATCCCCTCGTATCCGTTTAATGCCTCCGTTCGGTTTGGCGTAGGGTATAGGTTCTAACTAGTGGGTGTTTCTCCTGCCTCTCGTTTACATAATTCTCCCAATTCAGGCAGGGTCAACCAACAACCATCAACTACCAATAATCATTCTATTATATCAGTTGCTAAAAGGTTTTTCCTAGCCTTTACCCGCGTTAAACTGTTCTGTCAATTATGATATCGTATTTCCCTAATAGGCCACAGATTCCATCTATTGAAAATTTGGCTTTCTTAACTCGGTTTATTTCTGGGTCAATTGCATAGTTATACGACGTTCTGAAATCAGTTTTTTCAATTATTGTATTGTAAAAAGTGGCTCGGAGTAAGTCGCAATTATCGAATGAAGAGTTGGTTAAATCACATTCAGTAAAATCTACTTCGTGCAATTGACTGTTTTTGAAATGTGTTTTTATTATTTTTGTCTTGTGAAAAGTGCAATGGTTTAGGATGCAGTTTTCAAAACTGAATGAAAGTCCAAATTGGTTACAGCTTTTAAACTGTAATCCTAGCATTTTGCAGTCTTTAAATATCGCATCGCGGAATACAACGTTTGATAGCTTAGCTAAACTAAAATTACATTCTGTAAATTCGCAGTCGGTAAACTTGCAACTTGATAAATCCCCATTGGAAAAGTCGCAACTTAAGAATTGGCAGCACTCGTATTCCCCTTTAGGCAAAGGATTGTTTTTGTAATTATTTTTCTCAAATCGCTGCCCCTCAATATATTTTATATCCATACTTGATGTTTTACTGCTAAGTATACAAAAGCCTTTGCTTTTTTATTAACCTGTATGAATGAACTAATAAAACAAAAGGGCTGAAACATCAGCCCTTTTGAGATTTGTTGTATAGTATACGTTATTGTTGGATATTAGGTAGTTCAAGGCCATATCCTTTTTTCTTATCTTCGGCCTTAAGCAGGAATCCGAATACAAGAGCTAAAACACCAAAACTAGTGAAAATAAGCATTGGTATGGTATAGTCGTAAGTTGGAACAGTAACACCTTCAACTACTTTTTGTCCTGTAACGCAGTATTTGTCGAGCACCCAACCAATAAGCGCAGGAACACCCATAAGTCCCCAGTTTTGTACCCAGAAAATTAACGAATATGCAGTGCCTAATCGTTTTTCGGGGATGATTTTTGGAACAGATGGCCACATTGCAGAAGGTACTAACGAGAATGCAATTCCTAATATTATTGATAATACAATAGCAATGATCCAATGGTTAAGGAATGGGATAGAGAACATAGAGTGAACAAATATTAGGATAATAGCACCTACTATCATAATTGTTGCGCCCTTACCTTTCCTGTCGTATAGGTTACCAAAGAAAGGAGTAAGCAGGATTGTTCCAAATGGAAGAATTCCAGGTATTGTTCCGGCTAATGATTCAGATACTGCAAATTTATTAACCATTAAATCTGTTGCATATTTAAGGAAAGGGAAAACGGACGAGTAGAATAGTACGCATAAAATGGCAATGTACCACCATCCTCTGTTTGAAATAATGGCAAAAAGATCTTTAACCTTAAACGACTCCTCTTCATCTACAACGTTGTTTTCTAGGTCGTAAGCAGCCTGGCTAGCATCCAGTTTTTTGTCCATAAATGCGTAGATGATGAAAGCAATTAGCCCAATACAAAGCCCAATAAGAGCAACTAGAATGGGTTTTGAAACAGATACAACACCAAATGATTTTGCAATTGGAACCGATGCAACCAGAGCTAATCCGGTACCAATTCGAGCCATAGCCATTTCGAGACCCATAGCCAATGCAAGTTCTTTCCCTTTAAACCATTTTACAATGATTTTAGATACTGTAATACCGGCAACCTCTACACCAACACCAAATATTGCATAACCTAGACCCGCTAAAAACACCTGCGCTTTAACTTCAAAAAGCCAAAATATATTCCAGGTAATACCATCGAGACTGGTTGTTGAAACAGCCCAGAATTTTAATGCAGTACCTACTACCATTATAATGGCAGCGCCTAATCCTGTGAAGCGTACACCCATTTTATCGAGTATAATACCTCCAAAAATAAGCATGAGTAGGAATACGTTGAACCAGCCATAAGCACTGGTAAAGAATCCATACTCAGAGCTGTTCCATGAGAGCTGACCCTCAAGAAGCCCTTTTAAAGGAGCCATGATATCGGTTAAGAAGTAACCGCAAAGCATTGTGAATGAAACAATAAATAACGCTGCCCAGCGAGCCGTTTTTGAGTCGCGTAATGTTTGTCTGATTTTTTCCATTGTTTAAGTGTTAATAGTGTGGTTTATTTTGTCTGATTTTATTGAAGAATCGCAAATAAAAAGAAAAAAATGTAGTTTTCCTATGATTTTTTGTACTAATGCAAATATTGTAGGTGTGGTTTACCCAAAAATGTAACGAGGGCGTCGATTACTCAATGCCCTCGTTATATTTTGATATTTAGGATGTTAGTTCGCTTTGTAAACCCACATATCAACGGGTTCTTCCTTCGAACGATTTATCCTAAGAATTTCGTTTGCCGCTTTTGAGTAGGTCTCAAATGCGCCAACAGAAACCATTCTGAAACCGTTTGGCGATTCAACAATCTTGGGGTTTTGGAATCCAAGCTTCGCAATTTGCTTTTGATAATCATCAGCATTTGATGGTACTTTGAAACTACCAATGATTACGTGATAGCGATTGCGAGCTTCCATTTCCTTAATTCGCATTAATGAATCTTGGATTGCTTTTTCTTTAGCTCTTCGAGCTTCCTCTAGTTTTTTGGCTTTAAGCATCTCAACTTTTTTAATGCTGTCTTGCTTAGCTTGCCAAACTGCTAGGGTGTCTTCGGCCTTGTCAGACTTAAATCTTTCAAAAAACTGGCATCCAGTAAAAGTGAACGCCGTTAATAAAGTAAGGATGAGTACTTTTCTCATAGTTGCTTCTAGTTAAATTCTAAACCAAATTTCTGCATTTTTTTTTCACAAACAAAAAAAAATGTAATAATTATTTGGTAATCACTCATTATTTATATTTTTACTTTGGTAAGTAGCACGCATACAGGCTTTTGTATTTAATCTGAAAATGGGTTTTTTTCTGAAAAATTGGGCAGGTAATGGTCTTTGCTGCTTGGGGCTTGTGTCCAACCCCTGTAAAAACCCAGCGAATGCATTGCCCTAACTACTACATTATACTCATCTGCCTTTAAGGTTCTATTAAGTTCTGCATAGTTACATACTAGTGGTTGGTATTGGCTCATAAGCGATATGGTTAAGTTTATCGATAGTTCGCTTAGCTCTTGTAATATTTTTATGCTATCTGCTGCGTGTCCGGGTAAAACCATATGCCTTACAATTACACCACTTTCGGCTATTCCGTTGTCATCTGTGGGTATTGATGTTCCTTTTTGCCAAATCATTTCTTTTAGAGCGTTAATTGCAATAGCAAAGTAGTTTTTTGCATCGCTATATTTACTGGCCAGCTTGGTACTTCTCCCTTTACCACTTTACACCGTAAGTCGGGGTGGACTCCGGCGAAGCCCGAAGGCCCGAAGCGTGCGTAA